>JAQSYS010000136.1 GCA_029256005.1 Sedimentibacter sp. | reverse complement strand
TTGAACAACTTGATTTCTATGAAGATTACTTCAAAGGAATGACAGTTGCAGAAGTTGAGGCTTGGGAAGCAAAATATACTGACCCAGTTGCACACAAACCTTATAAAATGGCATATCCTGAATTATTAACTGACGCTGATAAAGCGGTAACAGCTACATTAACAGCTGAAGAAACTGCAATGCTTGTTGATGTAACAACAAGTGCTACTATGGCTCTTGAAGATGGACATTCTCACTTAATTTCTGCTTTGAGAGAAGCATACGAAGCGAGAGAAGAAGTAAAATAGCTATTTATACATAAGCATTCCTACTATGGCTGTCTGAATTTAAAAAAATTCGGACAGCCTGTTTTTATTTAAAAATATTGAGTTATATCAAATAGTTTATAATTAACTAAGAAAATTATATTGTAAAGTTTTTTTAATATGATATAATTATTAGGATTTAAAGCTACAAATTGGAGGATGAAATGGGTAAGGATGTTATTGTCGCTTGTGATTTTAGCAATAAGAGTGAAGTGATAGAATTTCTGTCAAAGTTTACAGAAGAAAAGCCTTATGTAAAAATCGGCATGGAGCTGTTTTATTCTGAAGGACCGGAAATAGTGAGACAAATTAAATCAATGGGGCATAAAATATTTCTAGATCTCAAACTTCATGATATTCCAAATACAGTGATGAAATCAATGAGTGTTCTTTCAAGTCTCGATGTTGATATGTGTAATCTTCATGCAGCTGGAACAATAGCCATGATGGAAGCTGCCATTAAGGGTTTAACTCGTGAGGATGGAACCAGACCTCTTTTGATAGCAGTTACACAGTTAACATCAACCAGCGAAGAAAGAATGCGTACAGATGTTTTGATAGATAAGCCTCTTGATGAGGTAGTAATACATTATGCTAAAAATGCTAAGAAGGCCGGATTAGATGGGGTTGTTTGTTCACCACTAGAAGCTGGCATGGTACATAATGCATGTGGTATGGAATTTTTAACTGTAACTCCAGGTGTAAGATTTGAAGATGGTGATTGTGGGGACCAGGTGAGAGTAACAACTCCGGAGCAAGCAAAGAAACTAGGTTCTGATTACATTGTTGTTGGTAGACCAATCACAGCTGCCAGCGACCCCGTTGAAGCCTACAAAAGATGTTTAAGAGAATTTAGGTGATATTATGAATGAATTTTTAACACCAATTCAAGCAATCAGAAAGAAATGTCTTGAATGCAGCAATGGACAGTATAATGAAATAAGAGGCTGTTTAATTAAAAGCTGCCCTTTATATTCATTCAGAGTTGGAGAAAATTATTCTAAAAAACAAGAGGGAACTGAAGAACAAATAACCTTAGATTTATTTACAATTGAATAATAAATTTTTTTATATGGTTCTCACATCGAGGACTTTTTTATTTAAATATTAAACATATGGAAAATCTTATTATAATTTTTATATTAGTTTTCTATATGCAAAAGATCATAAAATGTTATATAATAAATAAGTATTTAAATTTTTTCTAAGAAGGTAAGTTTATGAAAAAAATTAAAGATGTTTTCAGCGACTATGTTGGAGGCAGTATAAATAATGCGGAAGTAGAAGCTGTTATACTGAGCAAAAAAACAAAAACATTGGAATTGAAAATTAAATCAGATAAATATATAGATGTTAAGGAAATTAAATGCTTTAATGAATTTATTAAAAACAGATTTGCACTTGTTGATTCAAGGATTATTATTAATTATACTAATGGTGCAAATAAAAAGCCTATTGAGGAAGAATTAGATAATATAGTTAATATTATACGCGAAGAGTATCCTACATTAAATTCTATATTAAATAACAGTGAATATTCTGTGCTTGATAATAATATTAACTTCAGCTTTAAGATTGCGGTGTCAAATATTTTAAAAACAAAAGGCTATGACAAAATAATTTATGAAGCAGTAAAAAAACTTTATGGTGAAGGATTTCAAATTAATTTTATCGATAATATAAATAATGATGATTTTATTAAACAACATGAAGAAACTCTAGCAAAAGAAATTCTGCTGATACAAAATGAAATTTCAACAGCTCCAAAACAAAAAAGCAATTCTGAAAAGTTGAAAAAAGAAACTGCTTTTACTAAAAAGGAGTCTGGTAGTGATGATAATGGTAAATCAAAAAATCCTTCATTGATATTAGGAAGAAGTGCAAATATTAAAGATACAACTATTAAGATTATTGATATTACACCTGATGAAGGAAGAATAGCTATCGAAGGAGAGCTTTCTTTGGTTGATTCAAAGGAACTAAGAAGCGGAAAAACTTTGATTTCTTTCGATTTATATGATGGTACAAGTTCAATGACATGTAAGTGTTTTTGTAAGGAAGGGGAACATACTGAGGTTCTGTCGAGACTACAGAAAGCTAAGGGAGTCAAGGTTGTAGGGAATTCATCACTAAGCCAGTTTTCAGGTGAAGTAGAGCTGATTGCCAATATAATAATTGAAACTGAAGGTAAAAAGAAAATTAAAAGAATGGATAATGCCAAGGATAAGAGGGTAGAGCTCCACATGCATACTCAAATGAGCCAAATGGATGCCATGAGCAGTGCTGAAGATTTAATCAATAGAGCAATGAGTTGGGGAATGAAGTCTATAGCAATAACTGACCATGGAGTAGTTCAAGCTTTTCCAGATGCACATCATCTTTTAGGAAGAGATAATCCAGACATGAAGGTTATTTATGGAGTTGAGGCATATTTAGCTCCAGATAAAAAGTCAACAGTAAAAAATTCAAAGGGTCAATATATTGACACCACTTATTGTGTATTGGATTTAGAAACTACAGGTTTTTCTCCAAAAACAGAAAAAATTACTGAAATAGGAATTATGAAGCTTCTAGACGGTAAGGTAATAGATGAATTTAGCTGTTTTGTAAACCCAGAGAAACCAATTCCTGCAAGGGTCATTGAGATTACAAATATAACTGATGATATGGTTAAAGATGCGGATACTATAGACAAGGTATTTCCTAAAGTATTAGAGTTTATTGGAGGAAGTGTTTTGGTTGCCCATAATGCTGAATTTGATATTAATTTTCTCAAAGCTAATGCTTTAAATTTAGGATATGACTTTGATTATACATATGTAGATACATTATCGCTTGCAAAGGAATTGTTTCCGGATTATAAAACGTACAAGCTTGGAAGAATTGCAAAAAATCTCGGAATATCAGTTGATGTAGCTCATAGAGCGCTCGATGATGTTGAAACTACAGTAAAGATATTCAATATTATGCTGGGGATTTTGAAGGAAAGAGGAGCAACAACTCTTGAAGACATAGCCGTATATGCGGCTGATGAACTATCAAAAAAAGAAGAGTTTAAAAAGCTGAATACCTACCATGCCATAATTTTAGCGAAAGATTATGTTGGACTAAAAAATCTGTATAGGTTGGTATCATATTCTCATCTGGATTATTTTTATAAAAAACCTAGAATATTAAAAAGTTTATTTAAAAAGTATTCTGAAGGTTTAATAATCGGTAGCGCATGTAGTGAGGGAGAATTGTATCAGGCAATTTTACTTGGGAGGTCTGATGACGAAATTGAGGCAATTGCTGCTGAATATGATTACCTTGAAATTCAACCTCTTGGAAATAATGACTATCTTGTAAGGCAGGAACAGGTGCCTGACAAGGAATTTTTAAAAGATATAAATAGAAAAATTGTCTCACTAGGTGAAAAATTAAATAAGCCTGTTGTGGCAACTGGAGATGTTCATTTTCTGGATCCTGAGGACGAAATATACAGACGTATATTAGAATCCGGTCAAGGATTCAAGGATGCGGATGAACAAGCTCCTTTGTTTCTAAAAACAACCGAAGAAATGTTAAAGGAATTTTCTTATTTAGGAGAAGCAAAGGCATATGAGGTAGTAGTTACAAATACAAATATGATATCAGATATGTGTCAACCTATTAGCCCAATTTCATCTGATAAAGCAACACCTCATATTGATGGGTGCGAGCAGACAATAAAGGATATTACTTTTGAGAAGGCTTATGAACTTTACGGCAACCCATTACCTGAAATTATTCAAAAAAGGTTAGAAAAGGAATTGGATTCAATTATTACAAATGGATTTTCCGTTATGTATATAATTGCTCAAAAGTTAGTGTGGAAATCAAATGAAGATGGGTACCTTGTTGGTTCACGAGGTTCTGTCGGTTCATCTGTAGTAGCCTATATGACAGGTATAACAGAAGTTAATGCTTTGCCTCCTCATTACAGATGTCCGAAATGCAAGCACTCAGACTTTTCTGATTATGGCTTTAATATTGGCTTTGACCTTCCTGACAAGTCATGCCCAGTTTGCGGTGAACAATTAGCTAAGGATGGTATAGATATACCATTTGAGACATTCTTAGGTTTTAATGGTGACAAGGAGCCAGATATAGACTTGAATTTTTCAGGTGAATATCAAGCAAAGGCACATAAATATACCGAATTTATCTTTGGAAAAGGTACAACCTTCAAAGCTGGGACAATTGGAACTGTTGCAGATAAAACTGCTTTTGGATTTGTAAAAAAATATTTTGAAGAAAAAAACATTAATATAAA
Source organism: Sedimentibacter sp. (assembly GCA_029256005.1). Taxonomy (GTDB): domain Bacteria; phylum Bacillota; class Clostridia; order Tissierellales; family Sedimentibacteraceae; genus Sedimentibacter. The sequence goes on along the minus strand of JAQSYS010000136.1, from coordinate 972 downwards.
CAAGGCTGAGATAATAAGAATATCTAAAGGATGTACCGGAATAAAGAGAACCACCGGCCAGCACCCTGGCGGAATAATTGTTGTTCCTAAGGGAAGAGAAATTTTTGAGTTTTGTCCTGTACAACATCCTGCAGATGATTCGGATTCTGACATTATTACAACACATTTTGATTATCACTCTATAGACCAGAATCTATTGAAGCTTGACATACTTGGACACGACGATCCTACAGTAATCAAAATGCTACAAGATATAACAGGAGTGGACCCAAAGACTATACCAATGGATGATAAAGAAACAATGTCGTTGTTTTCGTCTACGTTAGCTCTGAATGTTACACCAACTCAAATAAATTCAAAGGTAGGAACCTTCGGTGTTCCAGAGTTTGGTACAAAATTCGTAAGAGGAATGCTCCTAGATACTATGCCAAAAACATTTATGGACTTAATTTGTATTTCTGGTTTGTCGCATGGAACTGATGTATGGCTTGGAAATGCGAAAGATTTAATTGATTCAAAAGTAATTCACACCATAAGTGAAGCGGTATGTACAAGAGATGATATTATGGTTTATCTGATTAAGAAAGGGCTTCCGCCTAATTCTGCATTTAAAATAATGGAAACTGTCAGAAAGGGAAAAGCACTAAAGGAACCAAAGTGGCCTGAATATGAAGAATTAATGCGAAAACATGATGTTCCAGAATGGTATATTGATTCCTGTAAAAAAATAAAGTATATGTTCCCTAAGGCACATGCAGCTGCTTATGTAATGATGGCTTTTAGAATAGCATGGTTCAAAGTACACATTCCAAAAGCTTATTATGCTGCATACTTTTCTATTAGAGCAAAGGCATTTGATGCTGAATTTATGATTAATGGCAAGGATGTTGTTAAGAATAAAATGAAGGAAATAGAAGCACAAGGTATGCAAGCAGCAAATAAGGACAAGGACATGTATGATGATTTAGAGTC
>JAQSYS010000135.1 GCA_029256005.1 Sedimentibacter sp. | reverse complement strand
TGCATTGTCTGTTTCTGCAATTCTTTCACCAATTTTATCTCCGTTGATAGTCAAATACTTTTTTGAACCGAAATTTGACATTACAATAGTACCAATTGTGTATTCACTGTTATCAAGCTTTATAATTCTTGAGGAAGAACCGATTCCTCCCTTTAACCCAAAACAAACCATTCCTGTGCCAGCGCCCACAGCTCCTTCTTCGAAATCAACCTTTGAATTATTAATTGCTTCAAACACATGGTCTTCTTTAACATGAAGACCTCTGATATCATTTAACCTGCCATCATTGCATTCTGTAACAACACAGTTTACCGTTCCGGTTGTTGTGCCAATATCTTCATTTCGTTCAAGCATATAACGAATTAAGCCTTCTGATGCTGTTCCGACGCTTAATGTGTTAGTCATTATAATGGGAGTTTCAATATTACCAATCTCCTCAACCTGAATCAATCCCACACTTTTTCCAAAACCATTTATTACACAGGAAGAAGCCATGACCTTTTCCTTAAATAAATTTCCACCATGAGGAAGAATAGCAGTAACTCCCGTCTTAATATTTCCATCATTCAGAGTAACATGACCTACTCTTACTCCTTCAACATCAGTTATTAAATTCCTTTTTCCTTTTTTTATATTACCTATATTAATTCCGCTTTCCTGTGTTAAGCCCATGTTACCTCCAATGTACAACTAATCATTCGTTAATTATATTATCATAGATATATGAATTTTATACAACATTTATTAATTTTTCATTTTCAATAAAATTCTTTATGTTTTGCACAATAAGTGTTTCCCACCTTGATTTGTTATTCTTAACAAGTGCTGAAGCATGAGGTGTCAAATAAACATTATCTAAATCCCATAGTTCATCATCAAAAGGCAATGGCTCAACCTCAAAAACATCAAGACCGGCATAAGCAATAGATTTATTTTTTAACACTTCTGTCAAGTCATCTTCGTTTATGATGCTTCCTCTTGCTATGTTAATAATAGAAGCAGTTTCCTTCATCAACTTTAAATTATCCTTGTTAACCAAATGATATGTACTATTATTTAAATCTGCTGTAATTATAATATAATCAGAATTTGACATTACATAATCCAATCCACTTTTGCCTGAGTAAATTTCATCAAAATATGGCATTGATAATACAGGAGTTCTTTTATGTCCCAATAACTTCACACCAAATGGCTTAAGTCTCTTGGCAATTTCAGTAGCTATGGAACCGGTCCCAATTAAACCTATGGTCTGTCCGTTAAGTTCAACTCTCTTTAATTTATTATCCCATATTTTAGATTGTTTATTTTCTATAAATTTGAAGGCATTCGTACTGTGCATCAATATTTTGCAAACTACATCCTCTGCTATTGGTATAGAAAATATATCTTTGCCGTTTGTAAGTGTTATATCTCTTTTTCTTATATAATCAGTGTCAATCATGTCATACCCTGCTCTGAATAATTGGAGCCACCTAAGTTTAGGAAGCTTCTCCAATATTCCAACATCCATAGCATCAGGCTGGCCAATCAATGCCTCAGCATCAGGGCATTCACTTGCATTTTTAAAAAACTCAATATTAGGAAACGCCTTTGTCGCCATATCATAAAAGTGTTCATCTATTATTATTTTCATAAATACTCCTCTTTTTTTAATTACAAAACAAAATAAAAGGCGCATTCTGCGCCTTTTGCTTATTAATATTAATTGATGCAGTATGCTACAATATTATAATCTGTTGGTATTTCATATTTCTTATCTGGCTGACCTAATTTCCAATTCATCTTAAACAATGTATTGTCAACTATCAGTTGATAATAAAGCATTACTATTCCAGTATCAATTTTATCCTCATATTCACATATATTTTCATCATTTCTCATTGCAAGAACAACCATTCCGTCATCATATATGAATCTCCACGGCTGTCTGTTCTTTGTTGAAGGAGCCAGTCTAGCATAAAAGAATGCTTCTAGTAGTCCTAAATTTGCCACTTCATCGGGGTCTGCATTTTCTCCCCATTTTTTCATATATACAACATCACTGATTCGAAGTCTTTCAGACACATTATCCTCAACTATGCTTACACTTGCCTTGGAAGGATTGTATTCCGAAACATTTTCAACAACGGTCTTGTTTTTGTTATCGTCAAAACCCAATGCAATGATTGCAGTCAGCTTCTTATCAGTATTTATGTTTAATCTTTCTTTTATTGAATCTCCATCACACATTGTAATCCAGCATGAACCAATTCCAAGTTCATATGCCTTTAACCTTACATCCTGTGCTGCATAACCTACATTTTCAATGTAGTGATCTTTTTCTTCTGATAAAAACATAATATAATGAGGTGCATCAATCATAATATCATTGTAACCAGCATGATCTTTTAGCTTATCATAAACCTCATCTCTGTTCTTCAGCATTACTTCTATATCAATATCTTCAACTAATCTTTTACTCTTGTTATAGTAATCCTTCAGTTTTAAGATAATTTCAGGGCTGATAACATCCTTCTTGTAGTTTCTTACTGATTTCATTCTAGCTATTAAATCTTTATATTCCATATAATTCCCTCCACATATATTTATGTTCTATTTATACCCACTTTTCATATGTTTTAACAACTATTTGAAAATATTATGATTTAAAATATCCTTATACTAAAAGCCTTAATAATTTCACTTAATTTCCATAAATCATTATATCATTGTTTCTAATTTTAGGCAAATATTATAAAATTAAACCTTATAATTTCTGCTCCCAATCTTTTTTAAATACAGAATATTGAATTGAATCATAGAAACTTCCAGATTTAAAATATCTTTCTCGAAGTGTTCCTTCATATGTCATATTGATTTTTAGCATTACCTTTTGTGAATTATCATTTCCAGAATAAAATTCGGCACTTATTCTATTTAGACCCAAACATTCAAAGCCAAATTTTAAAACAGCATTGACTGCCTCTGTCATAATACCCTTGTTCCAAAATTTTGGAGATAATATATAAGTAGTTTCCGCTGAATAGTTATCCTCATCAATGTTGTGCAAATTAATAAAACCAATTATTTCTTTATTTTCTATAAGTTCGATACCCCATTGATAAAATGTATTTTCTTTATATAATTCAATCCACTTTTTTATTCGTTCTTCAGCCTCATGTGTAGAGACACATGGTTCCCATGGAAGATATTTAAAGCAATCTTCATATTTAGCCCAATTATTATACATGTCCTCAGCATCGTTTAAAGTATATTTTCTTAATAAAAGTCTTTCAGTTTCAATTGTTTGTGTACCAATTAACTCCATACTATTCTCCTACATCAAATACTTCCACTTAGTAGATCTATCTAAAGTGAATTTTCTTCCTCTAAGTTTTTAAATTCATAGCTGTCAAGTTTGTTATATACTTCCAGCCTTTTATCCAATGTTTCTGTGTGAAGTTCAAATAAGTTGTTATCATAGTCATAGAAATAAATAGAATATCCTTCCCCAGGTACTCTTTTTCGTGGAGGTAATAATTCCAAGTTCAATTTCTTAATTTTATCGATATAGCTCTCTACATCAGAGTCCGATATTTTAAATGCTAAATGGTGATAAGTCCTATTAAGTATATTTGTATCTTCCATAACTGCTATCCACTGATTTCCAATAATAAAAAATTTTTCTTTATATAAAGAATGCTTTTTCCCACCGCTGTAATAAACCTCTTCAGCATTAAATATTTCCCTTAAAAATTGAGATGTCTTATCCAACTTTCTAACAACAAAAGTAACATGGCTAATACCTTCAATCATGAATCCTCCTGCATTTCTTAGTAATATTTTATTTTAAATAATATACCATACTTTGCTTATTTAGTAAATAATGCCAACCATTTAGTGAGAAGTAAATAAAAGGGCATAAAAAACCCAGGAGAGAATATTGGGGGAATATATCTGCTCCTGGTCGTTGATAAACTATATTTGATTGTTGATAAACTATATTTGATTGTTGAAAAACTTAAGTAATGTTTTATAGAGATTATTTAACTAATATATTGCTGTATTAAAATGCTATTACAATTCCACCATCATCAGCATAGATTGTGCTCAACCCTGATGATTTAAATATTTTAATATCTTTAAAAGGATATCTGGCTTTTATTTCATCACGTAGCTTTTCTGCTTTTTCAAGACAGTTTACATGTGTGATTCCCAGCACTGTGTTTTCAAAGTCAACGTTATGCTCAGAAATCATTTCAATAAGTCTCGCGAAGGCCTTTTTCCTTCCTCTCACTTGTTCTCTAAGAACTATTTTTCCTTCTTCATCTGCTCCCATAATAGGCACAATGTGCATTATGTTTGCAAGTATTGCTTTAAAATTTGTTATTCTACCGTTCTTGGCAAGGTTATCCAAAGATTCAAGTATGAACAGCGTTTTTAATTTAGCAATATATTTATTTGTTTGCTCGATTATTTCTGCTGCATTTAAATTTTCTTCAATTAACTGCTTAACTTTCATAGCTATCATTGTTTCGCCTGCAGCTGCAGTCTTAGTATCAAACACATGCACGAAGCTTTCCGGAAATTTTTCTTTAAATGCTTCAACAGCAACCATTGCACTATTATATGATCCGCTCAATGGGTTTGAAATTGTAACTATAAAATTATTAGCTTCTTCCTTTAATTTTTTAATGAAATCTTCTGGAGGAGCACAAGCAGTCTTTATTTGATTTTTAGTATTTTTCATTTTTTCTATTAATCTATATATATCTGTATTTTCGTCAACTATTTCTTCATCGTCAATAAGTATTCTAAACGGCACTCTTGGTATATCTTCAGTTTCTTCAATAAAGTCTGTGCAACTGTCAACTATTAAGTTATCTTTCATAAGGTTTCTCCTTAACTATTAATAAATTAATTATAGCAAATATTAACAAAGTATACAATTTAAATTTTATTTATTGTAAATTAATCTAAGCTTTTTCTCTTTGGGCATTTCTTTAATTTGAATTTCTCTTTTCATAGCATCCCCTTTGTTATCAAACTCCTCATAATATTTCAAAACTACAGGAGTTCTTCCTCTTGTATACTTAGCACCTTTTTTTTCATTGTGAGTTTTAACACGCTTTTCCAAATCAGTTGTATACCCTGTATACAATGTTTCATCACAGCATTCTACTATGTATATATAATGCATATTTTCACCCTTATTATTTGTCATTATGATTATTTTAACACAAAAAAAATATTTATAGTACTTTTTCTTATCACTGACAATGCATAATCATAGTTTGACTTTTTTTAATTCTTATATTAAAATGACTAAAAAACTATACAAATATGAGGAAAAAAATATGAAGACAGGCATTATAGGAGCTATGGATATAGAAGTTAATGAACTTATCGAATCCATGAATAATATAAAAAAAGAAACAATTAGCGGAGTAGTTTATTATGAGGGAACATTACAGGGCAAAGATGTTGTAGTCGCAAAATGTGGAGTTGGTAAGGTCCATGCTGCAGTCTGTGCTCAGACAATGATATTAAAATATAAACCAGATGCAATTATTAATACTGGTGTTGCTGGCAG
>JAQSYS010000134.1 GCA_029256005.1 Sedimentibacter sp. | reverse complement strand
ATATCTACATATTGTTTCATCCATTTAATAGGTACTAACATAATAACCTCCTAGAATTGTTTTAAGAACCTAACATCATTTTCAAACAACAATCTGATATTAGGAATTCCATACTTAACCATTGCCACTCTGTCTATACCCATACCAAATGCATAGCCTGAATAGACTTCAGGATCAATACCACAGTTTCTGAGTACATTTGGATGTGTCATTCCACAACCCAATAGCTCCATGCTCCAACCTGTTCCATGACAGGACGGACATCCCTTGCCCATACAAATAGGACATGATACGTCAACCTCTGCACTTGGTTCAGTAAACGGGAAGTTATGTGGTCTGAAACGTGTTTTCATTTCGCTTCCGAATAATTCCTTAACAAATTGGTCAATAGAATCCTTTAGGTTTGCTAATGTTACTCCTTTATCCACTACGAGACATTCCATCTGATGGAACATCGGTGAATGCGTATCATCCACATCATCAAAGCGGAATGTTCTGCCTGTGCATACCATTCTTATAGGAAGTTTGTTTTCCTTAACAGCTTCTTTCATTACTCTTATTTCTACCGGAGATGTATGAGTTCTTAACAATAAATCTTCAGATATGTAAAAAGTATCTGACCAGTCTCTGGAAGGATGGTCATATGGAGCATTTAAGTCATCAAAATTATTTCCTATTGTTTCAACTTCAGGACCGCTTATTACATCATATCCCATGCGCATAAATACGCTCTCTAATTCTTCCTTTGCCTGAATTAATGGATGTCTTCTTCCTATTTCAGGAATTCTGCCAGGCATAGTAATGTCAAGTATTTCAGATTTAGTCTTGTGTTGATGTTCCTTTGCACTTACTTCATCTTTTATTGCTTTTATTTCTTCTTCTATTATTGCTCGAACTTCATTTGCCAGTTTGCCCATTTCTGGTCTTTCTTCCTCTGACAAACCTCCCATTGACCTTAATATTAAAGTCAATTCTCCTTTTTTACCTAAATACTGAACTCTGATCTTTTCAATATCAGAATTATCATTGCATTGTTTTATTTGTTCCAACGCTTCAGTCTTTAACTTTAAAAGCTGCTCTTTCATATATTCTCCTTTCATGTAATGAATAATATTATTTATACAAAACTGCATGGCATAAAAAAAGCTTCACCTCTAATAAGAGGCGAAGCATCGCGATACCACTCTTGTTCACTTTCAAAGAAATAAAACCTTCTTTAAAAGCCTCATTTATATAACGATATTTCTACCGTGCAAAACTACTGTTATTTCATTTTGCAAGCTCCAAAGCGAATATTCAGTATAAATGTTCTAAAATCACTTTCAGCCGTGATGATTTCTCTCTATAAAAACAATTTTTATACTTACTGGGCTTTTTCATAGCCTTTATGCTGGGGACAGTCCCCATATTTTCATATAAAAGATTATATCAAATCAATTTATTTATTACAACAGTTTTTTTCTTATTTCGTAAATACTTATTCCAGCTGCAATTGATGCATTCAAAGATTCAGCACGTCCTGTCATTTTAATTGTAATGCTCATGTGGGAATTATTAACTATTTCCTGGGAAACCCCTTGTCCTTCGTTCCCAATAACAACACATATTTTTTCAGAGTTTTCTATGTCATCAAATGAATAATCTGAGTTAACAACAGTAGAGATAATTTTAAAACCTAAATTAATTAATGAATTTATTACTTCTTTATCAGAATCAGAATGAACAAAGGTCACTCTGAATATTGCTCCGGCTGAAGCTCTTACTACCTTTGGATTATAAGCATCTACACAGCCCTTATTCAAAATTACAACTGCTGGTCCAAAGGCGTCTGCAGTCCTTATAATTGTTCCTAGATTACCAGGATCCTGAATTCTGTCGCACAGTATTGCAAATTTGTAATCTCCGACAGTCTCCGTATTATTTTTCCTTTTGATTACAGCCAATACTCCCTGACTATTAATAGTATCTGCTGAAAAATTAAATACATTGTCATCACAGATAACTGTTTCAGCACCAGATTCCTTTGATAAATAATAGAGCTCTTTTACTTCTTCTTTTGCTAAAGCGCTTTCGCTCAATATTAAATACATTATATGAGCATTTTCTCTTATTGCTTCATATACAAACTTAATTCCTTCAACAATAAATGCATTTTCTTCATCACGGCATTTTTTTGTGTACAAAGAACGAACATATTTAATTTTATTATTATCTTTGCTCCTTATAACATCCATACACACCTGCTGACTATTATTTTACATCGCTAATTATTTTCAAGTTTTTGTTACTTCCAAGTATAACTATAACGTCTCCGTGATTTATTGCAGTATTTGAAGAAGGAACAATATTGATATGTTCTCCGGTTTTTATTGCTATAATAGTCAAACCGTGTTTTCCTAGATTTAATTCCTCTAGTGACTTACCCACCCATTCTTCAAGAGCTACAGTTTCAACCAAACTGTAATCAGGTGAAAACTCTATAACATCCAATATGTTTGGTGTTACAAGTCCAAATGCTACACGCATCCCCATATCTCTTTCAGGATATATAATTTTATCTGCCCCTATTTTACTTAAAACCCTTCCATGAGTTTCATTGGCAGCCTTTGCTATAACAACCGGCACACCAGCTTCCTTTGCAATTAAAGTTCCCATAATTGAAGCTTGAATATCTGAACCAATCGCAACTATAGCAACATCGAAATTACGTAGACCAATGGTTCTAAAAGATGCTTCATCAATTGCATCCATTTGAACTGCGTGAGCTACAAATTCTGATATATCTTTTATAATGTCCGGATTTTGGTCAACAACCATAACGTCATGTCCTAGTTTAGTTAACGTCCTTGCAGCAGCAGAGCCAAATCTTCCACAGCCTATTACAATTATTTGTTTCATATTTCCTCCTCTATCCAATAATAACCTTTCCCTCAGGATAAGTATAGTTTCCTATATTTTTATTTTGTTTCAAAAATGCATATGCTACTGTCATTGGGCCTACTCTTCCAATAAACATTAAAGCTGATAACAATAATTTCCCCGCATCGCTTAAATAAGGAGTCAATCCTCTTGTCAATCCTACAGTAGCAAAAGCAGAAACAGTTTCATAAAGTATATCTAAATAATCATAACCTGATACTTCTTCAGTTATTGAAAGTATAATAGAAACAGTCAAGACAAGCATTAGCGAAGTCATCAATATTGCTGCTGCTCTTAAGGTAGTCTCTGGCATTATCCTTCTTTCAAACACTTCGAAATCTCTTTTACCCCTAAATAAATTGTAGAAGGACACAATAAGCACTCCTAAAGTTGTCGTTTTAATACCACCTGCTGTAGAAGCAGGAGACCCGCCTATAAACATAAACGCAACTGTTATAGCAACTGTGGCCATTCTTAAGTTTTCAATTGGTACTGTGTTATATCCGGCAGTTCTTGGATTCACAGCTTGAAATATTGATGCATTAATTTTACCTGACATATCCAAATTACCCATAGTTCCGGGGTTGTCATGTTCCAATGCAAACATTATGGCTGTTCCGCTAACCAATAATACTCCTGTAATTATTAATACAAGTTTAGAGTGTAGCGTAAGCATATGAAATTTCTTACTTGCGTAAATATCCCAAAATACGAAATACCCTATACCACCTATTACAATAAGGCCGCATGCTGCCAAAGTAATTATTGGATTATCAACATAATTTATCATGCTGTTTCCAATCAAGTCGAACCCCGCATTACAAAATGAAGATATAGCATGGAACAAGGAATATCCAATACCTTTTACAATGCCATAATCCTTTATGAACACAAAGGAAAACAACACTGCACCGACCAACTCAACACCAAAGGTGTATAATAGTATATTTTTTGTAAGTCTCACAACTCCCTGCAATTCATCAGCATTTCTTTCTTCCATTATCAGAATTCTTGTTTTAAGTGATATTCTTTTACCAAGAAAAAAAGAAATCATGGCAGTCATAGTCATAACTCCAAGTCCGCCTATCTGAATTAGAGTTATAATAACCAGCTTGCCAAACAATGTCCAATGAGCAGCTGTATTTACTACAACAAGTCCGGTAACACATGTTGCTGATGCAGCAGTAAAAAGCGCATTTATAAATCCTACACTCTGTCCATTTTGCGAAGCAAAAGGAAGAGCCAGCAATATCGCGCCTATAAAAATAACAATTGCAAATCCAAAGAAAAATATCATGTATGGATTTTTTTTAATTTCTTTAATTTTCTTCTCAATATATTTCATAATTTCCCTCTTAACTTAAAGAATGCACAAATTATGTTAATTTATGCATTCATAGTTGTTCCTTGATTATAGCACTTTGTTTAATAATTTCAATATAAATATTGTATATTTTAAAATATAAATAAAGTAAATAATTGTCGTTAACAACTGTATTATCTAAATCAGCATAAAAAAAGACTGCATTTTTACAGTCTTAATCGGCTATTAAATTGCTTTTACTTGCTCTACAAGGCTAGTGAATCCTGTTGGATCATATATCGCCATTTCAGAAAGCATTTTTCTGTTAATCTCTATATTGTTTTGTTTTAAAAGATTTATGAATTTGCTGTATGATAAACCATTTTGTCTAGTAGCAGCATTAATTCTTGCTATCCAAAGCTGTCTGAATTCTCTCTTTCTTAACTTTCTTCCAACATATGCATATGAAAGTGATTTCATAACTGCTTGGTTTGCTGTTTTATATAATTTGCTTTTTGCTCCGTAATATCCTTTAGCAAGTTTTAGTACTTTTCTATGGTTTTTCTTAGCATTTACGGCTCTTTTAACTCTTGCCATTTTCTTTTCCTCCTGATTATGTTACTTTATTAATATGGTAATAGTTTGCTTATTCTATCAAAATCTGCACTTGAAATAAGTGTGCCTTTTCTTAAGTTTCTTATAGACTTAGAAGCCTTTTTTCCTGTGAAGTGATTTTTTCCAGCCTTTGATCTCTTTATTTGACCGCTTCCAGTTTTAGAAAATCTCTTTGCAGCTGATCTGTTAGTTTTTACTTTTGGCATAACAGTTCCTCCTTAATGTTAATGTTATTATTTTTTTGGAGTTAAAAACATAATCATGTTTTTACCTTCAACTATTGGTAATTTATCTATTACAGATACTTCTGATGTCATTTCAGCAAATTGCATCAGAACCACTCTGCCCACATCCATGTGTCCTAATTCTCTTCCTCTGAAACGTACAACAACTTTAACCCTGTCGCCGTCCTCGAGGAACTTATTCGCATTTTTAGCCTTAACGCTTAAATCATGTTCTTCTATATTAGGTGTCATCCTAATTTCTTTTACCTGTATTACTTTTTGCTTCTTTTTAGATTCCTTTTCTTTTTTTGCTTGAGAATACTTGTATTTGCCATAATTCATTATTCTGCAAACGGGTGGCTCAGCAGTTGGTGAAACAACAACCAAATCCAATTTCTTTTCTCCTGCAATTCTTAAAGCCTCATTGGTGCTTATAACACCTAATTGACTTCCATCAGAGTCAATGACTCTAACTTCCTTTTCACGAATTTGTTCGTTGATTTGAAGTTCTTTAATAATTTACACCTCCAATGATTTTTCAATTGACTTCCTTATTACAT
>JAQSYS010000001.1 GCA_029256005.1 Sedimentibacter sp. | reverse complement strand
CAAATCTTTAGATTTTGAAGAAACATCACTATATTCGAATTGGCAATCTGACAATTTTTAAGAACACCCAACTGTCAGATCAAGTAGTGGCTATTACACTTTATTAAAACAAATCATTTTCGTTGTAGAAATTGCCCCTAAGTCGTTCGACGAATTCAAGAAATTTTTCATCTGTAATGCCATCATTAGCCGTACATAACTTATATAATTCTTGAATTTGTATGGATTTCAATCCTTCTACCTTATGCTTTTCGAACAATTCTCTTAATCTAACCTCTCTTATTTTAATTTCGTTAATGTCTTTCATCGTTTTTATTACTTCTTTTTACCCTCATGAAAAGGTGAAAATATTTTTTTGATTTCCTTTTCTGAAATGTATGTATAATCGTAATCAGGATTTTGTGCTATCATCAATGATGGAAATCCCATAATAGTTTCACGACTAAAATAATACTCCTTTTCACCGAGCGTTACAGTTACATGTTCTTTGCTTTCTTTGTTATCCAATACTTCAAGCATAACTTTTTCAAGGTTTAACATATCTTGCGTTGAAGCTTTTAGGTGAAATTCACCTCGTTTAGAAAGCTGTTTAAAAGCATTGTTTGGGTAAATAAACATATAAGTGGTATCACCATTTGTAATTCCTCTTTTTAGTTCCATTCTTAACACTCCAAGCGGTGCAACCTTACTAATAGTTTCCATTTTTGGTGTCTTAGACACGGATAATTGTGCACTTGCAAATGAAGTTATGCCCAATAATAGAGCAATTGATAATATCGTTCTTTTCATGAATTCCCCTTTTTTGGTTAATATTTAATCAAAGATATAAAAAAGAGGAATTTAATGCGAATCGGCGGAACCTCTCCGATATAAATTTGGCTCTATTTAAGACGACTTGAGAGAGTTTAAGTTGAAATTGAATAGGAAGTTTACTTTAATATTATAACTGATTACAGGCTCCGCCTGATACCTGAATTGAAGGGTTTCTTAAAGATATATTGAGAATTTTTAAAAATTAAAATCTATTGAAATTCAAAAAAATATTCCTTCCAGGATTGAATAAAGTTAGATTAAATTATATATTCAATATTAGCTATATAGTAAGGGATTTAAGACACTTTCGTGTCATTTGGGCACCTACAACTTTTATAAAATAATTGAAAATATAGAGTCTTATGTAGTAATAAAGACATTCGTCTTATCTATTGCATAGAGGAATTTAAAATTTATAAAAATTATATTATTTCTTATTCCTTCAACTCCCTATGGGATTAAAACCACAATCAAAACCATAATCAAATTCATTTTAAAATCATTTCCATAATAATAACCATTACCATTAGATGATAGGCTATAGTGTAGGTTATAATGTAGGCTATAATGTAGGTTATAATGTAGGCTATAGTGTAGGTTATAGTGTAGGCCATTGTGTGTGCTAGGATGTAGGTTGTAATGTTTGGTTTAATTTATTTAAATAAAATAATAAAAATACAAATATTTAGACTTGATTTTTTATGAAGAATAATATATATTAATATAGAGTGTATTATTCTATATTTTTTATTAAATAAAAGATACTTTCTCAAAAGCGACACTATTTATAATAAAAGATACCTCCAAATTTTAGATTTAAGATGGGTACAGAGTAGCTACTGTACCCTTTAGCTTTTTATCATAGCTAAAAAAATTAAAATTGGACACAGCTAAAAAAATTAAATTTTAAAAACTAAAAAAATGGAAATAGACGTGAATGGCATAATTGCCACTGACGATAAAAACATCGTCACTATCTCATTACCAATGACGGTAATCGAAAAAATCAATCAACAAGCGGTAAATTATACACCACTTTTCAAGACAAAACTATACTTTTTAATATGGTTAATCAACAGAGGGGATAAAGTTATAGGTCAAAACTCCTACTATTCAAATAGTTATCAATTACATGTGAGAGCGCATAAACAAGTATTCACAACCAAAAATGAATTAGAGAAATTAACTAAATTCCTCATGGAGAATCAATTAATTGAGGTTATTGGAGAATATGGGACAGACAGTAAAAAAGCACGCACATACAGGGTTATTAAAGGTTGGGAGCTGAAAAATAAATCAAATGAACTAATTCATTTAGATGTTAGTGTCTACACCTTTGCGCGACACTTCCAAGATTTAAATTATTTGATTTTACCGTTATCAACCAAAAGACCTAAAGCCCTTGCTGTTAAAGATGTTAAGCCTTTAGACGTGGTTAAATATGAGGAGCTTATAAATAAGTTAATAGAAGAGAATAAAGAATTAAAAGAGCAAATCAAATCACTTATTCAATCTCAATCTATTGTAATAGAGGAAAGTAAAAAAGAAGAACTTTCGACAGCTACCATTGAGGAATACATTCAAGATGATAGCGATGTTGTGGAAGGAGAAATTGAAGTTGTAAAAGTGTTTGAACCAAATGACATTTATACTGCTGAAATCACCAATTTGATAAACGAAGGAATAAAGGAGTTTGACGACATTTTCGTAGCTGTTTATAGCAAATATTTCCAATCATTGGATGATGAGGATATGAAAATGGAAGTTATCGAAATGTTATCAAACAAGATTGAGGAGTTTATAGGTGAGTAGAAAGGATTTTTTTTGTCTTTTGCAATTCTTTAAAATTAATTTATCTGATTGTCAATGAGTTGTGAAAAATATCAAAAAAAGTTGAAATCAAAATGGTCTTTTTTTAAGTACGCCCCTATTTATTAATAAAGGAAGCAATCAAAGACTGATTGCAATAAAGTCGCTACCTCGGACGGAGCGCAAAAGAGTAATTAAATAAGTAATGAACAGTTTAAAAAATGAAAATGGATTAGTTAAAATAACTAAAAACGAAAAAGGAAATGAAGTTGTAAGTGCAAAAGAGTTATACAACACATTAGAATTAAAGAGAGATTTCTCGACGTGGTTTAAAAAAATGGCTACGTATGGATTTAATCAAGATGTAGACTTTACCCCTTTTCAGGGGGAAAGTACAGGGGGGAGACCTTCTTTAGATTATGCGATTACATTGGACATGGCAAAGCATATTGCAATGTTACAACGTACAGAGCAAGGAATGAAGATTAGACAATACTTTATTGACTACGAAAAAGCGAAAGCATCTAATCAATTCCAAATTCCTACTACACTATCAGGAGCATTATTATTAGCAAGCCAACAGGCTGAACAAATCGAGCAACAAAAGCTTTTATTAACTGAGCAAAGTAAAGAGATTGAGGAAAAAGAAAAACAAGTATATCAATCCCAATTGATAAATAAAAAGCTCCAAAATACAATCACGGACCAGACACCAAAAGTAGTATTTGCAGAAGCAATTGTAAGTGCTGATACGGACGTTCAAATTGGACAATTAGCCAAAATTATAAGCCAAGCTACCAAGCAAAGTATCGGTCAAAATAAACTATTCGCAATTCTTCGTGATAACGGCTATTTATTGAGTCGTGGAGAGCAATATAATCTACCTGCTCAGAATTATATTGATAGAGGAATTTTTAAAATAAAATACTCAACATACAATGATACTTATAAAAAAGCGACAAGAATCAACGCTACATGTATGGTAACACCACATGGACAAGAGTACTTTGTTAACAAATTCGTGAGGAAATATAAAGGTTAATATATGTGGGATATAATAGGATATAGCATTGTAATTGGAATGGTTGTGAACATGATAACATCCATTCCAATACGTGGCTGATATTATGGAAAGGATTAAAAATGTCCTTCCAATTCGGATAAAATAATAAAAGTTGAATTTAAATAGAGAAGAATTTGATAAAAATTTACAAAAGAGAAAAGAAGAAGCAATAACCGAATTATACCACACAGGCCGTTATAAAGGGTTATATATGGGTAAAGAATCGAGATGCAAAGATAACCCGATTAGAGCATACATTGCAGGTTGGCTAAAGATGAAGGGGGTCAAAGACAAGGCTATAGAACAAGAAATGAATGATTATTACAACGAGCTTTTTAAAGAGATTCATTTAATAAAGCTTGAAAAATGGGAGGAGTTGTTAGAAAATCCCAAAAAGTTAACGGCTACCATTTGCCTAATTGCACAAAGGCATTTGTTTCGGGACGTGAACGAAAAATATCCAAAAGCAAAAAGTTACTATGAGAAAAACAAACTATTCTCAACGTCTTTAGATAGGGAAATACAGCGTGTTAATCATAATGAATTTCTAGATATAGAAGGGGAATATGTTATTGGAGATATTGAGATTAATCCCTTTGAAAATAAGTATGGGATAACTTGTGATAAATTCCTTTCATTAATGACGGCGGAAGAAAAAGACCTTTTCTACTCATATATCAATAAGAGAGGTACAGGACAAAAAGGCCGTTATACGAACGCCGATAAGGAGCATTATGCTAATATATATAATGAGATTAGCGGTATATGTAACCGCATAAAAAGCGATTTAAATAAATAGAATATGACAATACAAGAAAGAGAAGTTTTAAATGAAATAAAGAAGATTGAAGGAGTTTTAACGACTTTCAAAAATGGTGGTGATTTAATGGTTAATATTACCACTCAACAGCAATTAAACGTGATATTAGGTAAGCTAAAAGAAGCTTATCCAAGTGTGAAATACCCATTGAAAATTGATTCGTGCAGTGGTTGTATTAGGAATTTCTTAGGTGACTTATTACCTGTTTTCGACCGACTTAATAAGCAGGAGAAACAATTGAACCAAATTGAAATGGTAGGGGGCATGTTCGAAATAATCGAGAATGCCACAGAAGAGGAATTAGCTAATGCCACATTTGTGGAAGAGGTGCCAGAGCCGAAGAAAGTAACGAGAACTCGAAAGGGGAAGAAATAATAAGAAATATTGAGGATATCAATAAATTGATATCCTTTTTTTATAAATTTGGTTTCCTATAAAGTTTTATGAAAAGTACCGACGTAAAATTAAAACATCTTTTTTACTGCCTTATTCCAATAATTATTGTATTAACAATAGAATGGATGGATAATTTTATTGATTGGAAAAAGCAAAATTTAATATTAAGAAAGGATGTCGCAACAGCGACCATAATTGATAATCCCTTCTATCATTTCTCAAATAGTATTAATTTCCTTAATGACAATGGAGAATTTGATTTAGAGAAATTCGAAAATGCGTTATTAGATGATGGACTAGTTGCTTCTAAAAAGATTAAATATTCATATAATATTGATGGTGATAAATATATAGATTCTTTAAATTATATGTATTCTGTTGATTATAGTTCAGACCCAGAATTTGGAAGTAATTATTCCGAATGGGATAATCAGCTTTCTAAATACATGCCTGTCCTAAATAGAAAACCAGAGGGTACAACATTCAAAATATATTATTATAAAAACTTATCTATTCCTGCAAAAGTTGTTGACGAAGTACAAAAAGAGGAGGGCTTTTTTAGGTTAGTATTTTTCAATGGATATTTTGGTTTATGGTCGCTAGCAATCTTTATCTCTTACCTTTTATTCTCTCACTATTTTTTCGATAAAAAAAATATTAAATAACGGAGGAATTTTAAAACACATATCCAAGTTTTATGAAATATCTGATTTTAAGTTTATTATTAACGTTATCAAATATAGTTTTTTGTCAGACGCTATCATTGAAACAAATTCTGTCGTTGTATAACACAGAGAACCTAATCGACATGGAAGATGTACTAATTGATAAGGGGTTTATATTACAGCCAATGAAGGAATTGCAAGGATTAAAACCTTTTATATTTCTTAAGCGTGATTCAGAAACTAGCGAGGAATTTATCTTTTCCAAGGTGATGAAAGATAACGTCAATGTAATGACGACATTTGCTACACCATTAATAAGTGATTATCAAATTTTGAAACAGCAAATAAAAGATGCTGGGTTTCTCTTTCTTAGGACAGAGGGAGAGAGTCCATTTTTGCAACATGTCTTTAAAAAGGACGGCTTGGAATTGTCGTTGATTACAAACTATAATGAGGGCTTAAAGAAGAATGTGTATGTTATCAATATAATTGACCCGACAATCAAAGATAAAGTAAAGAGGAGTTTAAAAAGGAAAGGATAGCGGTAAAAGCTATCCTTTTTATATCGTTCATAGTGGACCATTAATATAATGGCCTAAATTGTTAAAATGGCGATTTGATAATTGGTGTCGGTTGGTAATTACCGTCTTTCACATTCACTTTAAACTCATGATTGTAAGCGCTGAATTTAAAGTGCTCAAGGTCTTTATCTTCGATGTTGGAACTTTTTATCGAATCACGGAATTTTCCATCAAATTCGTCTTTCGGAAAAACATGGTAAACACTTCTATAATACTCGTCCTTTTTGGTAAATATGTAATATTCTTTTTTATCAATATCAGATTTAATCGGAACCAAGTCACTAATTGGGTCTAATCCTGCTTTTCTGTCATTTTGAAGAATATAAGATTCTAAAATAATATCCTCAGTTGTATTCTTTTTCTGCTCAAAATGAATTATTTTATAACTGACAATGTCGTAGGTATCATCAACTTCGAATTGGTATATAAAATTGTTAAAATGTACTGTGATTTTATTTGTATTCCACGTCTTACCAAATTCATCCCTTTTTTTTATAATCTCAGATTCAACTATTTTTTTAAAGCATGAATAATGAAAAATATAGATTTTTGGAACTGAATTTCCATTCCTGACGATTTGAATTAAATAGTTTTGTATTTGAAATGATTCGTGACCTAAAAATCGTGATTTTTCGAAGTGGTCATTGTTATTAATTAAATTGTTGATTTCTGACTCCTCTAAGTCGGTAATGTTAAACATGGCTTTTATATTTTTATGATTAATAAATATACATATTTATTAATCATAAAAATAAATAATCTGTAATTCAATAAAAATTAGATTGATAAGAATATCAATTTTACTGTCCTATTTTCTTCGCGCAAGATAATTAGTAATATTCTGAAACAGGAATTTTCCAATATGGGGTTCACTGCTTACTTTGTATCCGTCCTTTAAAATAATAAGGCCGTTAGAATCGTCTAATGCTTCAAAGACTTGTCGAAATCATTCATAATTTTCGACTCGAACCTTTAATTCGTTATGTTTTTCCTCTAAAATTTCGAGAGTGTAATTATTTTTCATATTTAAACTTTGTACATAACTAAATTACAAAACAATGTATTTAGATAAAGTCAGATTTTTGCGGTAAAACAATGCAAACAGGATTAAAATCCTATCCAATATTTATTCGTGGAGATGCCAAAAATATAATGGCATAATATGGGAAAATGTCAGGAAAACAACCACAAAAGAGGAATGACACATCAATAAAAAAAGGAGAAGTTAGAAACCCAAATGGAAAACCGAAAGGGACTTTGAATAAAGTTACAGCAAGAACCAAAGCCACAATTGAAATGGTCATGGATGCACTTGCAGAGAATATTATTGAAGACTTAGAAAAGGTAAATTCCTCACGTAGACTTCAAGTCTATATCGACCTAATGAACTACATCAAGCCCAAATTATCAGCAACTAAGAATGAAAATACCAATGAAATAAAAGGCGATGTAAAGATTAATATTTCATGGGATGATGATGCAACAAATTTAAAAACCCCTCACAATAACGAGGAATTAGACGATGGCGAATAATATTAACCTTCGTCTACCAAAGCCACATAAAACCCAACAAATAGTTCTTGATGCATTTAAAACAACACGCTTTATTACAATGTGTTGTGGTCGTCGGTGGGGTAAATCCCTCATATCAAAAACGATTAGCATAATAGAGGGACTACAGGGCAAACATATAGCTTATGTAACTCCTCAATATCGATTAGCTAAGAGATTCTTTAAAGAAATAATTAATCAATTACCACAAGGAATTTACGAAGCTAATAAGAGTGATTTAACAATCGAATTTATAAGCGGTGGCACCATTTCATTTTTTTCGGGGGAGAATTTGGATGCTCTCAGAGGTGGTGAATATGATGTTTTAATCATTGATGAAGCATCATTTATTGCTGACCTTGAAGAGGGTTGGAAGAATGCATTGCGACCATTATTAACCAAGACCAAGGGGAAAGCATTATTTATTTCAACACCAAGGGGAAAGGATTATTTTTTTGAACTAACAAAGAAAGCAGTAGATAATAATGAGTGGAGGAATTTCCAATTTACTACTTATGATAATCCACATATTGACCCACAAGAAATTGATAACGCTAAAGCTGATTTACCAAGCGAATCTTTCAACCAGGAATATTTAGCTGTAGCAGGAAGTAATAAAAATGGTATCGTGTCGCTCGATGTAATTACACGGAATACATTAACCGAGTATAGCACGGAGCCGACGGCAATTATAGGTATAGACGTTGCAAGTACAACCGATTATACATCAATAACATTCATGTCAGCAAGTGGCAAAATGACTGACCACGTACATTTTCAATCTAATGACTGGGTTATAGTTGAGGAGAAAATAAAAGCATTACCACAAAATATAATGAAGGTCATGGACACTACAGGCGTGGGTAAAGTGGTATATGATAATCTAATCAACCAAGGGGTTTTAAATCTTATTGGTTTCACCTTTACGGCTCAGAGCAAACCACAGCTTATTAAGGAATTGATATTGGCATTGGAAAAAGATAAACTAAAGTTCAATGAGATTACAGCTAACGAGCTTTCAACATTTGAATATAAGTTAGGCAAGGGTGGACATGTGAGTTATAATGCTATTTCGTCTTGTCACGATGACACTGTAGTGTCGCTGGCTTTATGCAATAAATTCCTTCCTGATGTACAGCATTTAGTTAATGATAATCCATTATCAAAATACGGATGGTAGAGAACCAATATTTATTGGAAATTATTAGGAATGACTAAAGAAGAATTAATAGAGAAACTCCCCTTAAAATGGTCAGATATTACACTAAAACAATATATCACATTCAGGAATTTGATTGAGAAGTTAGGGGGTGTAGAGGAGTTCGAAAAGGTGTATAGAAGCATTTTAGATATATATTTCTTCACATTTACAAATGTGAATATTGTCGATGTTGAGGGGTTCAAAGAGTTTGATTACTTCAAGATAGCTGAAAGGTTCAACCAATTTGAAAACGACGAAAGCAATACAACAGCAGATATTGATGAAAGCCTAATCAAGGGGTTTGACCAAATCATTTTTGAAGACCTTTTAAAATATATGAACCTGCAGGAGCAGAACAGTATAAGCAATTGGCCTGATATGATTAATATTCTATTGAAAACTCCTATTGAAGATATAGAGAACAAAATGAATATGGCAGACGCTAATAGGTTTTTTTTTGTGCTAGAGAATCAGTTGACCAACTATTTAAAAGCTTTGGAAATCTCTTTGACGGAGAAGTTGAAGAAGAATCACAAAGTGCAATAGAAGCATCACAGCAGTATTTGAAAAAGGAGTTTTACAAGCGTTGGGGGTATTTTGAATTATTACATAATGTTTGTGAATACTTATTTATAACGATGCTCGAAGGAATGAAAATGTTTGCCGTTGATGTATTTGTATATAGCTCCTTACTTAAAGACAAAGTAAATATATTAAAGAAATAATCATGGCAAAAAACCTAAAGCAAGCATCAGAGAAAGTACAATTTAACAGCCTGATTGATAACCTAGTTGCAACCGTCGGTGAAGATAGAGGAGCGTTTAGTTTTAACATGAATGTGTTAGAGGAGATGGTTGCTTCCTTTATCGAAAGAGTAAAAACTGAAATAAATAGTATCAATGATTTCTTAGTAACTGGTAGCATTGAGGAACTTTCAATCAAGGTCAACAATATGAATGAGGTTGAAATTTTAGGACTCCAGCATATCATCTATCAATCCCGTGGGGTTAACGGAACAGAACAAAATAATGGTAGTGTACACAGTTACGGTCAGTATAAACCACCTGTTGCACCCATCTTGGAGTGGATAGAGAACCGTCAATTAATTTCTGCCAATAACAGTAAGTTCTTTAAAGACAGTGCATTCGATGATATGACCGATACGGAGAAGAAAACCCAATTAGCGTATGCAATACGAAGTCATATTTACAAGAAAGGATTCAAAGGCAAAGGCTATTGGGACAAGAATGTTGATTGGCTAAAGCAAGAACTAAATACACGTATCCAACAAAATCTAGGGGACCAGATAAAATTCCGCATATTCAATAAATATGGCGACAACGTACATAAAAAAAATTAAGCCCTTTATAGGGCTTTTTTAGTTTTTTGCCAAACCTTCGATTTCTTCCATAGTTTGTTGGACTGGAATACTATTTTCGTTCCCTACTAGATTTATAGACGATTTGGACTTTTCATTTCCTACAACAATTTTTACAATTCTAATGGTATCTGTATTTACTAAAAATGGAGTACCATCTGCAAAGTTCAATTTAATTAGTTTTCCCATATTTTTTTTATACAATATAATAAAAAAGAAATTGTGATGATTGTTTGCTACCAATATTTATAGAAAAAAATGGCAATTACAATATCAGGACAACCACACAATATAAACCCCTCAGCAAATGCAAATAAATGGGAATTTACATCCGATAGTTCCCAAATGATTTATTGTATTGTTGAGGTGAAGGAGCCTATTACAGGTAAAATAATAGCGAAAAAGAAAGTGTTTCCAAAGCCGTTGTCAACTACAATGTCCGTTGATTTATCGAGCGTTTTAACCAATGCCGTAGAGTCAAAATTGAATAACTCCAATGACGTAGTAGGTACTAGCAATTTATATGCTTATGAACTGACGATTACAGAGTACTTGATAAATTCCTCAACAGGATTAGTTGCAGTCGGTGACAATTTACCAACAGGTATTAAATATGTCTTTGATTCCGAAATGGGATTGATTGATTATTTAAAATATCAGCCTAATAAATACAACATCAATACTACTTTAAACAAGGCGGTATTCTTATCGAACAAGGCAAACATTAATTATGTATCAGCAGAGCAGAAGGAGTTTTTAAAGATATTCGACACCTCTAAAATTGGAAAGAAAGTAAAGGTAACGAAGTATGTAAATAATGTTGGCACAGATACCTTTTATGATATTCCAACAGTAGGGAATGTGATAAATATTAACGTATCGCCTTCAATTCTTTTTCCTAGTGGAACCGATAACATAGACAGATACAGAGTAGTGATTGTCGATAACGATAACATTGAACTCAGCGATTTTAAGGGGTATATTATCAAGAAGGATTGTAGTAAAAATGACTTCACAATTTTATATAAAAATCCTGTGAGCGGATGGGACACATTTACATTCAACAATAGAGTTGAGACCTTAATAATTAATAAGACCTACCTAAATAAATCGAGGGGGCAAACAGCGATTAATAGTGTATTATTCAATGATAAGGAGTTAATTAATGTTGATTCGAAATACAGTTATAACGCATATAGTGACGTCCTTAATGACCATGATGCAAGTTTAATAAAGGAGTTACTAATAGCAAACAAAGTCTATATTGAGATTGAAGATTACTTTGTGGAAATAGCTATAGACGTGAAAACCTATAAGGTATTACAGCAACGTAATAACGGATATAAACGGAGCCGATTAACAATAGATTTTAGTGTGGCATTTTCAATTGACTTGTTCAAGCAGATACTAATAGCGAATAGGGACGAGAACCCCCAAATCAACTACATTCTATCAAACTTTTGGTCACTTGTAGAGAACGAGAAAGGAATAGAGATAATATAAAAATGGCAATACAATATAATTTAATCGGAGCGATTACGCCAAACTCCGCAACAATAACAAGTAAGTACGATTACCCAGCACCAACACCTAACAGTACCGAGTTAAAGATTCTTAGAATAAGGTATCATTCAAGTTTAGGAATGCAGGTTTATATCAATGGGAAACTAGAAGCAACAGACAATGGCAAAACAGGGAATTTTGCATATATAGAAAACCTAATGATTGGAAGTGATGCCGATGAAGTTGCTTATTTCAAAGGCTATATATGTGAATTAGCCTTCATTAATGATTTTGGAACTCCAAATTCCGCAACGAATAGTAACATCATCGCACAAGAAAGATGGCTTGCTGATAAGTGGTTAACAACTGGAACCGTCCTAGATGATGGATATGTAGTTAAAGCAAGTGAAAGTGGTTCTTTTCCTATGATTCCGATGCCTGACCGTATCCAATGGCTCCAAATGAATGAGACAACTATTGTAAATAATGGTGGTGGGAAATGTAGTAAATGGGATGATTTTGTAGGTTTTGGCGGTGTTTTAAAACACGGTATTCCAACAGCAGGTGCATTGCCCGCAACAATAGCTGTTAACAAATTCAAAGGTAAAAATACACTTTATTTTGATGGAACAAATAATTATAAAGTTGCAGGATTAAAACAAAACGGAGACCCGGACTTTTTTACTTTTTTTATGGTTTTTGCCTTTGATAACACGACAGGTGACCAGACTGTAATAGGGGCTATTAACGATGGGGGAACCGTTTACAATAATGCAATCAGGATTAAAAAGTACAGTGGTGAGCCTAATCTAGCTGTACGTATTAACACAGCTGGTTTCAATGAGGTACAAGTTCCTTTTAGCGATGTATATAGTATCAGTTATCCGCCTAATGTTGTATTGGGAAATATTCGTTTAAAGTACTCTAAAAATTCCTCTTTTGCCGATGCGAATTACACTCCATTATTGCCACACAATTCAACCAATAATGGAGTTACTAAGCATACATTAACAGGACTTAGTAGCAATACTCAATATTACGTCAAAATGGAAACGGACGGTGTGGAGCAACCCGAAGTATTGAAATTTAAGACATTCCCATTAGCAGGTACACCAACAAATTTTAAATTCGTGGCAGGCTCATGCAACTATACAGGCTCAAATGCCGAAACATTCGAAGAGATTCGAAACGAAGAGCCATTATTTTGGAGTCATTTAGGTGATTGGCATTATGAGGATATAACCACGAATGATTCTCAATTGTTCCGTAATGCTTATAATACAACAGCGAAGCAGGCGAGGGTAAGGGATTTAAATCGAAATGTACCACTTATGTATATGTGGGACGACCATGATTTTGGGGATAACAATTCCGACAAAAATTCCCCTTCAAAAGTTGCTTCAACCAATTTTTACTTGGAAAATATCCCACATTATCCGTTTCTGAACGATGCTAATTCAAACCCCTTAACCGATTCGCTCGGTCAAAGTTGGATAGTTGGAAGGGTATTATTTATAATGACGGATTTAAGAAGTCAAAGAGATAATTTCCTTATTGATGATTACGACCCGAATAAAAAAATGTTGGGTGACGTGCAAAAGGCGTGGTTTAAATCGACATTATTATCAGCAAAAAATAACGATGACGTTGCTTTGATTTGTTGGTTAAATCCTGGTTCATGGACAGGCGAAGACCTCAATGGTTATTCATGGGATTATGGTTCGAGTGGGGAACATTGGACAGCGTATAAAGCAGAACGAACAGAATTATGGCAATGGATGAACTCCAATAATATTACGAATATGTTTATTGTTAATGGTGACACACATCAACAGGCCATAGATGACGGACGGAACGCAATATTTGATACTATGCAACCAACGTTACTAGACTGGAAGACCTTTCCCGAAAACCGTTTAACTCCATGTATCGAAGCTTCACCGTTTCATAAAGATGTGGATAGAGGTTCTGGACCATTTCAAATTAATGACATTGGCGATTCAGGTTCGGTACCTGTATTGTCTGAAAAAACATATACTACTTTTGAAATTGAGGACAATGGTACAGAGTGGATTAAAGTTATTGTAAAGCAATATGCTTTGCCCGACGGAATAGTATATTATACCGAGAAAACATTGGTTAATAAGTTCGAATTTGTTAGACCATGTAAAGGAACTAAAGCACCAAGACCTGAAATTAACAACGAATCAGGATTTCAAAAGCTAGCAGGTAAAATAAAGACTAATTTAACCCTTAACAAGAAATCAGCAGCGATTACTTTTTTATCACCTGTAAGTTTCCAAAATAATTGGAAGGCACCAATAACAGGTAAAATTAACGGGACTAAAACTGACAGAGTTGTTAAAGTTTATCGACGGTCAGACGAAGATTATTTGGTAGGTGAATGTGCTGTTAATGCTACAACAGGGGAGTTTACTTTTAGTGGAAATAAAGGAATTTCAACGCTTATATTCAAGATTTACAATTCCTCAACCAACGCTCTTATAGAAGAAGTTATTAATGATGGCGTAAACGGAGAGACCTACAGCGATATTGAAGCGAAACTATATATTACTAGCGATATAGATTACTTCCAAAGAGCAACCACAATTGGGGTAACTAGCGGTTATTCTTTTGAGGTAAATACAAATGATGAGGATAAAATTTACAAGGTCAAAATCATCAATAAAAATACCAATGAGGTTCTAGCAGAAACCCCTGTTCAAGGATGGCTACCGAGGAGTTACACACTTGAAAAAAACGACCCTGCTTACATTACGCCTTTTGCTTCGAAGAGCTATCTCTATGATGCAGGACTGTCTTTAATATCATTGACAGGTGTTGGAAACAGTGAAGGGGCAAAAAGGACGGCAAAGGGTATTGTGAAAAGTCAGTTGGTGAATGGAGCATTTCCGTTTAGCACAAATCACATTAACCCGATTGGTGCAGATGCTTATTTAAGGTCGGGAGCTATATGTTGGGTTGCTTATTCTTTAGGTTATTATTTGGAAATGTACCCTAATTCTACCATTGAAAAAGACGTAAAACAATGCTTAATCAAAGCTTTGGAATATTTAAAAATACTTCAAGACAATACCAAAGGCGGACTAATTAAAGGTGGCTCAGGAAGGTATACGACAAGCGGAGGGATTGAAACATTTGACCCTAATTATATTATTCCGTGGGTATCAACAGAACATAATATTGATGCTTATTTTGCTTTCAAGCAAGCAGGAAATGTATTAGCAAATGCAGGTTATACAAGCATTGCAACAGCAATTGGAAATTCAATAATAGCACGATTATACAATTCAACAGAAAACCGAATGTATCAAGGTATCAATGCCGATGGAACACCCGACACAGCCGATGCACTCGATATAAATTCATGGGGCGCTATCGCTATGGTTGCTCTAGGCCAAAGAGAATATGCGGTTAAATTATTGAAGCGAGCCGAGCGGTATTATTCAACAGTTGACGAAGAAACAGGTGCGTTAGGATACAAGCCGTATTCAGCCGAATTAGGTTATCCCAATGCAAAGGACACCGTTTGGTTTGAAGGGAGCTTTGGCGTTGCTTTGGCCTACTACAAAATTGGTAATGTTGAAAAGTATAATCAACTTTTGGACGGACTTTATAAGTTCAAGGAATCAGACGGAGCATTTAGATATGCAACATTGCGTGATTCAACTTATGAAATCACTAATAATAAAGCTATTGCAAGTACTGCATGGTTTGTGTTAGCAAATAACCTCGCAAATAATGTTTGGAAATAAAAAATAATTCAAACTAAATAAAACTTGACACTGTTATAGTCCAAACGTTTCATAAAATAGGTTAATATATGGCAAAGCCCTAGTTACTCCCCAAGTGCTAGGGCTTTTTTGTTTTAAAATTTTCAAAACTTTATTGGGTGGCATATTGTTATCAAACAGTTTTTCATAGGTAGTAAACGCTCGATAGACTCCCCATCTATGAGCGTTTTTTATTTATGGATTTAAGCCACGGAAATTGGTTGTTCTCTATCATTTCAATGACAATATTCAAGTCAGCAGCCGTGAACCATTGTGCGGAGAATTTAAGTGTTAAGTTACTTATCCAGCCCTGAATTTCACAATAATATAAACTTCCCAAATCGCTATTATTACACATGAATCTGTAGGCATATTTTTGACCAGTATAATTAAGATTTGATACTGTTATTATTTCTCTTTTTTCACCGTAATATGCAAGACAAAGCATTTTAGATTCGTATTTATGTATTAAAGCGTCAATGATTATATTCTCTAATTCCTTGTTTAAATTACCTTCTTCCAACCGCCAAAGGTGGTATTGTTGTTTGAATAGGAATTTTGAATTATTCTTACCAAATACGTAATAATCAATTGTTGTTTTACCCTCATCCACTACCTTAATAAATACACTATACTGTTTGTTTCTATATACAAATTCCAAATTCTCCATCTAACAAAATTATAAATGGATTTTTATGATTGCTAATTATTTTAGTATTTTATTTTAGAGACTATTATAATTAAAAGGGGGGATAGGTTATAGTGGCAATATTGAAACATGTTCCAGAGATTTTACTATACTCAAAATGTTTGTATATCTTGCTTATCTTTGACTATATTAAGCTAAAAAATACCATATATTTTATGAAAAATAAAAACAAACGACGTCTTATTATCGGACTCATAGCAATCATGTCTTATATAATTCTATATCTATTATTCATCAATAGTAAGGCGAACGAAGCAGATAAAACTTTATATGATACGATAAACAATATATTTGGATTGGGGATAAATGCGATGACAATTTATTTTGTTTTTAAAACATATAAAAAGCAAGAAGAACAAATTGATATTCAAAAAATTGAAATTGACGAAAGTAAAAAAGAATTAGAATTCAACAGAGCATTAGATATAATTAATAGAAAATTAGAGCATACTCTGCATGAATTTAAAAGGAGTAACGAGTTCGACAAAACCTTGTTCGGTAAATATGAATATCATTGTAAGTGGCTTATTACTAGTTATTTGAAAGCGAGTGATGAATCTTCAATTTCGATTGAAGTGTTTTTAAAAGATAAGTTAATTAGCATACCACATAGGCAAAAAGCTTGTTTGGAAGTATTTCAGTTTTTATCAGGCCAGTTTTTTCTTTATGCGAACATACTAGTTACGTATAATTTAAAAGAGTCAGACAAACATAGAATAAAAGAATTTATTATGCTTTCAATCTCAAATGACCTAACTGATATTATATCAATATTTCATGATTGGTTTTTACCAGAAATTCAAAATTTTGAAACATACAATCAATCTCCCTATTTGAAAGATTTAAATAGACATATTAAGATGTGTACAAGTTTTGCAAGAAGTGAGTACGAGCTATTTATCGAAGAATACAAGCTCGTAAAGGGATAAGTTTATATACTGTTCTGCCAATATTTATGGTAAAAGATGGTCAAAAAATACAATCTATTCATAATGTCGGACGGCAATAATGAAGTCTTTGAACTTGATATTGATACGTTCGACACTTCAACTGTTTTTGCTGTTGAAAACCTTCAAGATATAACAAAGCGTAATGATACCATTACATATGATATAAAGTTATTACGTACAAAAAATAACAATATTGCGCTTGGTAATCTATTTGATATTTCTACATTTTCATCCCCAATGTATCACCAACAATTAGGGCATAACTATACCCCTAACCAATTGGTTAATTGCCAACTTTATGAAGATAGTACTCAATTGTTAAAAGGCAAATTGCAAATTGTTGATTTCAATAAAACCGAATACAATGCAGTGATAACAGGGGAGGTCGTTAGCTTCATGGGTAATATCAAAGACCGTTACTTACATGAACTTGATAGCTTATCGGAGACCGTGCAATTTAATTACACTTACATTACTCCAACTTGGATAAGTTCAACATCATCTTATTTATTCCCAATGCTCGATTACGGTGTCGATTATCGTACAGGTAATTATGACCAATATGATAATAACTACGATATAAACAATTTACGACCTGCATTCTATCTGAAATCCTATTTCAACGCAATCTTTAAGGGGTTTCGATTTGACGAAACAAAGCAAATTTACACTCAAAGAAAACAAGATAACACGTTATTAAACAATAACGCGGTCGATTTGTCAAAAATTGATGGCATTATTAATAACGTATTCATCCCAAATAACTTTGAAAACTTTACTCGTATTGAAGAAGGTCTAGTGACTAAGATATTAATGTTCAATCCTGGGCAGGTAGGTGATAATGGAACCTTGCAAACTATCAATGGAGTGGCAAATCAATTTAATTCGTCTGTTGATGATTTTTGGACAGTTGGAACAAAGACAAATTTCAAGCTTTGGGAATCTAGCGGAGGGGGCGGAGTAACACAATTGTCTATGCCTACTTTAAGACCAAACGATAAGTATGTGAATTGTACATTGCGTTTGCGTTTTCGCTTAGTGATGCCAAAGGGTACAATAGGTACTTGGATGGTAGGACTTGCCGATGTAGCAGGAGCGAACAAGCTAGAGCAGGGGCAATTGAAGCATTATACAAAGGTGCAGAAAACGGATATTAATGTAAGTCAGGAATTTAATATGGAATTTGATTTGCAAGTGGATAACTTACAAGGGGAATTTGCATTTGTATTTTTTCGGGAGGACCAGACCGCTGCCAATTCAAAAAATGAGACGGGAATTGAATTTGATAACATCGCTATACAAGTAGGGAAACCAAATACAACAACGGAAATAAGCGTTGATTACAATGACACAATTGACGTATTTAATTACATTCCAAAGGATGTTAAGATTGTGGATTTTCTAAAGTCAGTGATGCAAATGTTCAATCTCTATTTATACCAAGATAAAGACATTCCCAATAGATTTATATTATCTACCTACAATGATTTTTATAAGGACATTATCACTTTAAACTCCTCAAATGCGAAAGACTGGAGCAATAAAATTGAGTGGAGCAAAGCGAAATTCAAAACCAATATTGATTTGCCAAAAAGTTATTCATTCAAATTCACAGAGGATAACGATATGATGAATAGTTATTATCAAAATACATACAAATCAAACTTTGGTGACTATTCGGTAATTAATGAAAACGGAACAGAAGACGATAATGCAGTTGAATTGATTTTTTCACCAACTCAAAATTTGAGTCATTCAAAGGATTTAAAAAATCTTCCAATACTTTACGAAAGTGATTCATTGATGGGGGAAAAGAAGCCTTTTAAATCAAACATTAGGATGCTCTACAATAATGGTCTAAAATCGGTATCGCCTTCTTACGAAATTAAAAATGGTGATACATTAATAGGCTATCGACCGAATTACAATTACTGTAGTATGCTAAAATGGAATGTGTCCGACGTATTTGAAGGGATGTTACTTTTTGATATTCCATTCAACTTGATGACGTATGATTTTACCGCAATTAATAAATCAAAATCCCTCTTCTATCTATACTACACCAATAGGATAAAGGAGTTGACGGATAACAATTTGACCGTATTGGAAGTTGAAATATACCTTAGGAAAGAAGATATTGAACAACTAGATTTTACTAAGCCAATCTATGTGGAGAATGAGGACGGTAATACATACTTTAAGCTTCTAGAGGTAAATTACAATAACAACACGCTGTTGTCAAAATGTAAGTTGCAAAAAATAACTGTATAAGATATATTTGTTCAAACAAAGACCCACATATATCTACCAGAGTATGTATAATGATGGCTCCCCTGATCGGGGAGCCTTTTTTGTTTCCACCCTTTGCCATTGAGCCAATATTTATCTAAAAAATTATGGCTATTAAAGGCAGTAACAATAAAGAAGAAATATTACTTGGTGTCCAAATTGATGTTGAATCAGCAGAGAAAAAAATTCAAGAACTTGAAAAGAAGCTTGATGCGTTGGAAGAGGTTAAATTAAAAGTCAGTGGCGATGCACTTGCACAAGTCAATATGGAGATTGACCAAACTACAAAAGCAATCAAAGACCTAAATGAGATAATTATTCAACCCTCTTCCAAAGTTGACGAAATTCAAAATATTGGTAAGGTCGTTGAAGATTTAAATGAAAGCATTGACGATGTTAACAAGAACAAAATCAAACCCCAAACGGATAATAAAGAGTTAAAAAATACTATCCTCTCATTGGACGAAATGGATGACTTATTATCAAAGCTCCGTGACGAGCAGAGAAGTTCAAAAGACCCTTTGCGATTACAGCAATTAGCTAATGAAGCCAAAGATTTAACACTCCAAATTGACGCTTTAGAGAATGGATTTGTTGACACTAATCAGACTATAGGATTGCTTGAAGACCGTTTATATGCTATGGCTCAGGCAGGGCAAACGGGTACCGAGGAGTTTAACAATATTCTGAACAAAGTTGCTGAATTGAAGCAACATGTCATCAATGTTGATATGGCCGTTGATTCGCTATCAGCCGATAAATGGGGCAAATTCGTTGAAGCAGGTGAAAACCTTACTGGGGTGCTTGGTGGTGTCACAGGAGCATTGCAATTAATGGGAATCGAGAGCAAGGGAGCGGAAGAGAATATTGCAAAGCTTATGCAATTGCAATCTATAATGCAGGGGTTGCAGTCTTTGAACCAATTCCGCAAACAATGGACAACTTTAATAACTTCCTTCAAACAAGCAAAAGAAGCAACCGATACAATAAATAATATAGCTGATGCAACAGAGACGGCAAGCGATGCAACGGGTACATTAACATCTGCAACACAGGGGGCAACAACAGCAACAACAGCCTTTGGTACCGCCTTTAAAGCCGTGGGGATAGGGATTTTAATTGCTGGGTTGACTTACCTAATCGCCAATTTTGACAAGCTTAAAAAAGTTGTTTTTAATCTTGTCCCAGGGCTTAAAGATGTAGCGGAATTTGTGGGCAAAATCATTGAGAAAGTGACGGATTTTATCGGTATTACCTCGGAAGCTGAAAGGCAGTTAGAGCGATTGAAAAAGTTGAATGAAGGTATTACAACAGGAATTGCAAGTCAAATCGAGATGCTCCAAGCGCAAGGAAATAAAGAAAAAGAAATCTATGAATTAAGTTTAAGACAAAACTCCTTAAAACGTCAATCTTTAATTGAAACGGCTAAAGTCAATAAGAAGCTGAATGACGAAGAGCAAAAGCAACTCATTGAACTCAATACGGAGCGCAATGTATTAATACTTTCAGAACGAAAGCGTATAAGTGACCTTGCTAAAGAGCGAGAAGATAAGGCAAAGCAAGAATATGATACATTACTTAATCAACTTAAAGGCTATCTTAAAGAAGCTGAAAAAATCACTTATGCTTCCAACCACAATTCAAGACAGACAGATTTAAAAAATCTATCTGACAAATACAAAGAACAGATTGCAGTAGCGAGAAAGCTAAATCAAGATATTAGTAAGCTCGAACAATCCGAAAGAATAGAACGTAATATTATCAACAAGAAATATGATGATGAATATTTTAACTATATAAAGGGCAATAGTCGTCAATTCCTTGATGATTTCAGCCGTGAGTACTTAGAGACCATCGAAGGTTATAATAGGCAAAAAGAAAATGCGACAACAGAACAAAAAGCTGATTTAGATGTAAGGCTGAATAATCAATTATTGTACTTATCCCAATTGAAGCAATTAGCCATTTCCCAAAAGGAAGCGGAAAAGGATTTAAATTCCTCTTCAACCACAAATGAGATAAACGAAGATGATAGCTTTAAAATCCAAAAACAAAAGTTAGATGCTCAGTTACAAGCTACAAAAGATTACGAAGATACTTTACTGCTTATAACAACGGAGTCTAAAAATCTTGAAAATTCCGAAATCCAAAGGTTATACGAAGAAGGTCAAGCGAGGTTAAAAGAGTTAATGTTAGACCCTGCAATTAATGCGAATGAAATAACTAATGTGCAGGCTGAATTGAATGCAAAATTGGGTGCTATTGACGCAAATAATAAGGAAATTGAAGATGCTACAAAAAAGCACAATGACAACATTTTGAAAGTTGAAAAGGCAAACGTAAAAGCAAAGAAAAAAATCGACGAAGAAGAGAAAAAAGCAAAACTTGAAAAACTAGGAGCAATCGGAGATGCAACGGAACAAGCAAGTCAATTACTAGGGGAAAGCACAGCATTAGGTAAAACTTTAGCAATTTCAAGTTCTTTGATTAGTTCTTATTCAGCAGGCGCAAAAGTATTAGATACCGTTCCATTTCCTGCAAATATTCCTGCAATGGCATCGGTCATATTATCAGGCTTGAATACTGTTAAAAAAATAATATCAGTCAAAGTGCCTAATGATAATGGCTCAGGTGGAGCAGGAGCAGACGCACCATCATTCAGCGCACCGGTGATTAATTCAACAGTTCTAAAAACGGCTGAAAACGGTACAGATAAACTGAGCGATGTAATCACCCAAAGCAACGAAAATCAAGTTGTCAAAGCTTATATTACTAATTCTGATATTGAGACAAACGAACAAAAAAACCAATTTATAAAAAGAACATCGAGCTATTGATTTTTAGCCCATCATAACCGAGGGGTTTTTTATTCTACATCCAATATTTATTTAAAAAAAATATGGATAGAAAACTTTATGAGCTAAAAGTAAATCCCGATATAGGTATGGACGTAAACGTGATTTCAATTGTTGATTCCCCTGCTGTTGAGAGTTCATTTTTAGCATTCTCAAAGCAAGAAAAGAAAGAAACCTTTGCCGTTGCTAATGAGGATAGGATGGAATTAATAGGAGTGGCAATGATACCTGATAAAATAATACCACGTTTTGATGGAGCCACCAAAGAAGAATATGATGTGTTTTTCTCAAAGGACACCATTCGCACAATTGCACAAAACTATTTTTATTCGGGCTATCAGCATTCTATCAACCTTCAACATTCGGACACTTTTGTTAATGCACATGTGTGGCAAAGTTATATTGTAGATTCATTTTTGGGGTTGAATGCTCCGAACGGAATTGAAGCAATTGACGGCACTTGGATAGTCGGTGTACAACTTGATAAGGCCGATACAGGTTCCCAAAAACTTTGGAAATTCATCAAAGACGGAACATACACAGGATTCTCAGTTGAGGGCTATTTTATCAACCAATTAACACAAAATTTTAACTCCCAAATCACACTTGAACAAGAAATAGATAAGGCTTTAAAGTCTCTAAAATAGGAAAAACAACCGCCCAATATTTATTGGAAAGAAAGACAAAAATGAATATAAAATCATTTAGAGCATTAGAGCAAAAATTTAACGATTTAGTTTCAAAATTCATTTTCAAAAGTTCAACGGTGGGTGAAACAGTATACGAATATACGTCCAATTCAGTCGGTGCAGAAGTATATGTTAGCACATCAACAGGTAGTGAATTAGCCCCGAACGGTACAGTTGAATTGCCGAATGGCGATAGTTTTATCGTTAATGATGGTAAAATATCTGAAGTGTTAACAGTAGCTAATGAAGAGACTGAAGTAGAATTAAAAGCTGAAGACGAAGAAGAAAAAGTTGATGCTGAAGAATCAAAAGAAGAAGAAGCAATTGATTTGATTATTGACGGTGTTGAGGAAGATAAGGAAAAAGAAGACTTAGCCGAAGAACCAACAGATGATAATAACGAAGTCGATGTTTTGAAAGCTGAAATCGAAGCTTTAAAAGCTACAATCAAAGAATTAAAAGGGGAATTTTCTAAAGAAATCGATACCAAAATCGAGGAATTTAAAACCATCCTAAAAAATACGCCTGCATCTTTTTCAAAGCAAAATACGGTTGCAGAAGACGTAAAAGAAGATAAATGGGCAAGTCTTGCAAAAAAGTTAGCCTAACCAATTTTAAAATATAAAAATTATAATGAGTTATAACGTAACTAATTTACCTGCATATACTTCCGAACAGTCAAGAAAGTTTATGCTTAAATCCATTTTAGGTGGAAAAACAATTGAATTTTTAACAAACCAAGGTTCATTTGACCCAACCGCAATGGGTAATCAAGCTATTCAATTATTAGAGACTGATGTAGTTTGGCAAGACGGTTCAGCATGTAAATTGTCTGAATTAGGTAGCGTGGCATTAGCGCAAAACGTATTGGTCGTTCAACCAATTGCAATGAAATTCCCTTTGTGCGCTCGCACATTAGTTAAGACTTATGCAGTTGAAGATTTGAAAGCTAAACAACGTGGTGAAAATGGTTTTGATGATGCTTTATTTATCGAACATATCGGTGACGATGTTGCTAGCAAAAACCAAGCTGAAATAGAGCGTCTGGTATGGCTTGGCGATAAAACCAAAACAGGTAACATGAAATTTATCGATGGATTTTTAAAGCAAATTTCTACGGGAACTTTTGATTTATCGACTATTACTGGTGCTGATATTGTTGCAAAATTGCAAAATGCGTACTTAGCTATGCCTATTGAAGTAAGAGACCAAGACGATTTCAGAATCTTTTTAGGTAAAGAAGTTTATGATAAATATAAAGCTGTATTGGCAGGTAAAAATATTTACCAAGCTACTGATGATAATACATTGTTCGGTACCACTGCTATTTTCCAAATCGCTAATGGTTTGAACGGAACTAATAAAGTTGTCTATTCAAGAGCGAGAAACTTACAAACAGGTGGAGATTTAAAATCTACAGAGCTTGAACATTGGTATTCGAAAGATGACGATGAAGTAAAAGTACAAGCTCGTTTTTCACTAGGTGCAACAGCGATTTACAAACAAGAAATCGGAGTTTTAGACGTAGCATAAGCTACTTAAAAATTGAAATATAAGGGTGGTGCAATAACAACACCATCCTTTTTTATATAAAAATATTAAAATATGGCATGTGGTTCAAGTTTGATTGGGTACGTCCGTCAATGCGGAGAGAAGCTTATAGGTGGTACAAAAAACATTTATATGATAGCGTACTCAGACTTAAAAAATATCGAAGGCTCAACGTCTGTCTACTCAATAACGGCAGGCAAAGTGAGCGAAGTAGGTTTACAGACATCAAAGAAATTCGTTCACATGGGTTTCGAGACTAAGCAAAATAGTATTTCTGATACGTTGTCAGTTTCAGACAATGGAGTTATTACTGGTAATTTTTCCTACTCAACATCTGTTACAGGATATTCGGCAGAAGCGAATGAACTAGCGAAAAATTTGCTAGGTCAACCAGTTGTAATTATTGTAGAATTAGCTAATTCAGAGCTAGTTATTTCAGGGTTGGATGGGACAATTCAGCTGAAAGAATCAGTTGGTACAATATCAGCAACGGATTTAAACAGAACATTATCGTTCAGTGGGGAAACTTACGGTCCCATTCCGTTGCTAGATAAAACAATCTTAGCAACATTAATCTAATCCCAAATTAGATTTTAAAATTTTCATTACTTAATTATTCGGAGGGGCTTTTTCTAGCCCCTTTTTTATTGAGCCAATATTTATTTCAAAAGAAGAGATGATTATAGATAAAAAACTCCTTACAAATTCCTTGTTCTTCAATGTCGCACCATATACAATAGTGGGGGAGGTCACATTGAAGTTAATAAAGGAATCATCTAATAAGGAATTATCATTTACCATTATCCCGACCAAAATAACGGCTCGATTTATTGAGGTTAAAGAGGAATTTGGAGCGATAGAAGAAGGAAAATATAGCTATCAATTAGAGTATAACAGCTCAATAATTGATAGCGGATTCATCCGAGTCATCGGAGAGAACCAAGAGGGCGCAATTGAGCGACCAACAGAAGTAAGAAAAGTAATAGATGGACGAAAAAAATAACGATTATAACATAAAAATAGAAAACTTTGCGAGGTTCATTACTCCTCAACCAATAGAACCAAAACAAAACAATAACGATAGACACGTCAACTGGGGAGAAGACAATCTGTATCCTAATTTTTTAATTGATATTGCGGATAAATCATCGTTACACGGTTCAATTTTGAATAGTAAATCAAACTATATATATGGTGATGGCCTAATCGATAAAAAATCAGGGGAGTTTTTGAACGAAATCCAAGTTAATGAAGATGATTCCCTATCGGAATTGATTAAAAAATGTATTAATGACTTGGTTTACTTTAATGCTTTTGCTGTTGAAGTTACATTTAACCAATTGGGCGAGCCTTTTAATTACTATCATGTTCCGCTACATCATGTACGTTTGAACAATTCAAAAACAACCTTTTTTGTTAACAAAGATTGGAAAAATACACCAAGGACTGTATTGTCTTATCCAAAGTATTTTCCAAAGTCGAACGATTCAACAGAACCTAAAATATTTTATTTTAACTCATACAATGTAAGTGTGAATAACACATATCCGACAGCCGATTATAAATGTATCGAATCAGCGGTTACAGACATGTTAGTCACAACGCTTTTCAAAAATAACGTTGCAAATGGATTTTCATTAACTAAAGTTATCAAGACTTTTAACGGTCAGGTATCAGAAGACCAACAACGCATTATAACTAAAAAATTCCGTGATATATTTTCGGGTGCAGATGGTGAAAATTTGCTTGTGGAATTCAATTCGCCACAAGGGCAAGCTATGGAAATAGACACCATTGAAGCGGACGATTATGCAAGTAAACTAATTG
Organism: Sedimentibacter sp.; assembly: GCA_029256005.1. GTDB lineage: Bacteria > Bacillota > Clostridia > Tissierellales > Sedimentibacteraceae > Sedimentibacter. The sequence continues at coordinate 6,700 of JAQSYS010000001.1, read as the reverse complement.
AAGTAATCAAGAAAACTGAACGTAATATCTTATCAGCACACCAAGCAACATCATCAATTTTATTTGGTGTTGAGAACGAAGGTAATACTTTAGGGGGTAATGGTGCAGAACTTGAAATTGCATATCAATTATTTAAAAACAATTACGTGAAAGACAAGCGTATTGAGATTGTTAACGCATTTAATAAATTATTCCAGGCCGATGACCGATTGCCAATCATTGACCTTAAAGATAAAGAAAGACTTTTCAAACCTGAATTGGATTCAGCCACTAAAGAAAAGATAATGACCTTAAATGAACTTAGAAGTGAAGCAGGCTTAGAGCCGTTAGCTGATGGTGATAAGTTGTTGACAATTAATCAATCTTTAATGTTAGCTACTAACAAATCATTTTCCGATGATAAAAAAAAAGATGACGATGAAATAGAATCTTATTCAGCTACAATTGAGGACTTCGAGAAAGTAAAGCATTTAGGCACGAACAAAGAGGAATTTGTATTAATTGGTAAAGCTAAATTTTCGGGGTGTGGTCATTATGATTTTGCATCAAATTACAATTCAATTGAAGAGTATTTGTTAGACAACAAGATTGAGGGTATGGCACTTGATGAAATTGCTATCAAAATTGGTAAAGAACTGAACCAAAATATCACAAAGCAAGAGGTACAGAATGCGATAGAATTGCTTAAAAATGCAGGGTTGATTAATGCAAAAACCAATACAGCAAATAACATAATCCATACTGCACCGTCAAGCATTAACAATGCTAATAAAATTGAGGTATGGTATGATTATCAAAAAAGAGATGATGCTGACGGTAATACAATTATCCCAACAACAAGACACTTTTGTGAAGCTGTAATTAATTCTAACAAGTATTTCAGTGCATCGGACATTCAAAAATTTTCACTTGCATTCGGATATAATGTGATGGAACATTGCGGAGGATATTGGAAAAATAAAAAGACAGGCGTTGTAAATAAACATTGTCGCCATACGTGGGTACCTGTGAAAACAATCAAAATATAACAATGGACAAAGTAAATTTAATATCAATACAATCAATAAAAAACAATAGTGTTTTGCCAAAAAACATTGACGAAAATATCATTCAAATAGCATTGAATGAAGCAACCGATTTGGAGTTAGAACCGCTTATTGGTGCTGAATATATAGCATCAATGAGAACCAAGATTGCAGAAGATAGCACAACAGATACAGACAATTATGTTCTTGATGAAGTTATTGAGCCGTTTTTGATATATGCTACTATAGCGTATGGAATCGATTATTTGCACTTAAAAATCAATAATAAAGGTATCAATGTCAGCACTGATGCAAGCTTATCCGCTTTACCAATTAAAGATAAAGATTCAGCGGTCCAGACAGTAAAACAAAAAATGGATGGTTATAAGACACGCCTTATCAAATATTTTGCAACTGACAAAGATGAAACAACAAATACATCAATAGATGCTGACAGTACATTCAACAGCATGAACATTTATTTGGGTGACAATATCGACTATTCATCACAATACTATAGAGAAAGAGCAAGCAAAGTAAACTATTATAGGAGGGGGTATTATGGTTAGAAACCTTAAATATATTAGAAATATTATTGAAGAATATTTTGCTCAACATCCGATGGTAAATGATGTAAAATTCGGGGATAGTGATAAATTAGCGACTTACAGAAAACTTCAATACCCATTGTTGAACTTCGAATACGTGAAGTCAAATTTTAATGCAGGTAATGATAATGCAACGATTTGGGAATTTGCAATTATGGACTTATCGGACGAGATTACGGAATTTGACGTTATCGACGCTACCAATGAGATAGCACAGGATTTTTTAAAATTCCTCGAAAATCACAACGATTTAGAAATTAACGGTAATGTCTCGGTTGTTCCTTTTAGCGACAATTTCGGAGACATGTGTTCGGGGAACGTATTTACTGTCACTTTTAATTCATTTCGCAATAACTGTTTGAATATATTGCTAAATCAATAATGTGGAGAACTTACATTCAATCTCTTGTATGTGATTGCTAGTATTTTTAGTAATTTAGTATTAATTTAATTTAGTAAATATGGGAAATTTAAGCAATGAAGAGGTAGCGAGATTAGCGAAACCAACCTTAGACAAACTGGTTGCGAATGAGAAAAGAGATAGGTTATCGTTTTTATTTAATCATCAAAATTCAAACTGGAAGATTACAGCAGAATTATATGGTAATGATTGGGAAATTGTAAACGTGGAAAGAAGGATGGATACAAATTAGGATGTATGAGTACATATTATAGAGAAAAGCTAGTAAAACTACATGACGTTCTTTTTTTGGATGTTAGAAATGCTAGAGATTCATTTGTTGAAAATGAAAGCCATTGGGAAACAGCATATTTTGCTTCAAAAACTGTGGGCGATGATGATACGAAAAATAGATGGAATAAGGTATGGGGAGAGTTAAATAGTAAACAAAATCCTTATAGTTTTGGGACAGATTTTAGTTTCACCATCTCCAAAAAGCAAAGTAAATCGCTCCAAAAGTACTTATTATTCGTTCTGGAAGAATACGGCCGATTAAGAACGGGATTTCAAGCTAGTAAATCAATAAAAATACAAAGCCCCTCATAACTAAGGGGCTTTTATGCTACTGGTAGATGCAGGAATTGATATGTTCTTTTAATTTGTTTAATGCTTGGCGATGGCTGTCGCTTCGAAGGCCGTCATACCAATAATTACCGTCTTTTTGTGTTATCGTGAAATGCACCAATTTGACTTTGTTTGCGCTCAATTCTTGGATAATATAAGCTATTAAGCCCACTATTGCCCCAATTGCAATACCGTAGAAAATTCCGAAAAAACTCCCCCCAATAGAACCAACAATTGCACCACTGATACCCCCATCGTCATTAGCTAATACATTGTATACGAATATAATTAGACAAGCCACGACAGTAGTACCGATTGCAACTTTGGAGGAACTGTAATTGTAAGTATACTGTTTGCCTTCTTGCTCGGTCAAATTCGCTCCACGTACCTCATTGATACCTATGAAGGCTTCTTGGGAGCCATTTTTATATAGCAGTCTTTTGTCTGTTAACTTAAATCTTTCGTGATTGATTTGGATAGTTAAAACCTCTTTTTCGTTGCCTAATAGTTCCATATTATTTGTTACTACAGTTTTCAATGACCTTATCAAATTGGTCTCTAGCACTTTTAACTTGTTCGTCAGTCCAATTTTTATTTACTCCGACTCGTTCAAGAGTTGCCATGTTGGATTGTTGGAGTGTTTGGCAACGAGCTAGTTGTTCTAATCTTCCTGTTTGATTGGCTATCTGGTGCATTTTGCGATAACAATCACATACTTCCTTTGCTAAATCTTGTGGATTATTTTTTGAGCAAGATGCCAATAAGCATACGACTCCTATGAGCGTGTAGGTTAATATTTTTCTCTTCATAATGACTTAAATTTTAATTTCAAATGTACGACATGTCGTATATAATTCAAAATATATTATCCCAATTTTTGTTCTAATGGCAATGAGGAACCCACGGAACGAAGAATTAATAACCGCATTTGGACAAAATGTGAGGAGATTTCGTTTGGAAAAAGGGTTGACTATGAATGAATTAGCTTTAGTGTGTGATGTTGAATATGGAGCGATAAGCACCATTGAGAGAGGAAAAGTAAATTGTTCAATCAGTACAGCATTTGCCATTGCCAAAGCTTTAGATACCCCAATTGAAAAGCTTTTAACCGTTGAAACAATCAAATAATTAGCCTTATTACCAATCAATTTTTACCCTTTCTATATAAAGATAAATAAAGCCTTTTAAGGGGTTTTGTATCGATATGGATTAATGATATTAAATGTTGTAAATAATGCCTTATATGGCTTCTTATGTAGTCCGTTTTAGACGGCAATCTCCCTTTTATAAGTGAAACTAATTTATTTTACTTTTCTCCGTGCTTTTGGCCGTCAGTCCAATATTTATTGGAAAAAATGGAAGATAAAAAACTTCAATGGGCGGACTCAATTACGCTCAATAGAATAAACCTAATGCACCCTTCATTAAGAGACGAACTAAGAAATCAATATTTAGAAATCAATACAAAATTACCTAAAGGTGTACGATTGAGATTTACCCATACATTAAGAACATTTGAAGAGCAAAATGCACTTTACGCACAAGGTCGAACCACCAAAGGTAAGATTGTGACGAATGCAAACAGCGGTTCTTCATGGCATAATTACGGACTTGCATTTGACATTGTAATTCTCTATGATAAAGACGGCAATGGCACCTTTGAAACTGCAAGTTGGAATGAAGATAAATATTTTATGATGGTTGTTAATTATTTCAAATCCAAAGGATGGTTTTGGGGTGGTGACTTTAGGAATTTTAAAGATTCACCACACTTTGAAAAGACGTTTGGATTGACGATTAACCAAGCCATAGCCAAATACAACGCCAATGATGTTATTATCAATAATGGTATAAAGTATATTAAGATAGGAGGGTAACAATGGATATTTTAAAAATTATAAAAGAGGTAATCAACTCCTTTCTAACTTCATCATTGATAAGTAAGCTAATATTATTTATTTCAGCCTTTTTTGCCCCTGTATACGAGCTGTATATTTTATTAATATTCTTGGTTTCGGTTGATTACCTCATGGATTTAGGAGTATGGTTTTTTAAAGCAGACAAGCAGACGACAAAAGTATGGGATGTAACAAAACCTTTCATAGTCAAATTGATAATGTATTCCGTGCTAGTAATAACCGTTAACAGTGTACAAATGCACCTGATAAAAGAAGCATTTGAACTATTTAAGATGGTCATTGCTATTCCCATTATTGCGGAATTATTAGGAATTGTTGCAACGGTTGAGCGTTATACAGGAGTACGAATTGTAGATAAATTGAAACGATATTTGGGGAGTTGGACAAAAAACAATGAAATTAATAATCCTTAGAGTACAAGTTTGACTATTTCGTCATCATTATTAACAATATTAAGAAGAACATATTCAGCGCCACCGATATAGGAGAAGCTCATTTCGTAGGTACGTAAATATTCATTTCCATCGGAATCAAAATATTTGACTTTAAACATAAGATTTTCGATGTCTGGTTTGTTATCATTATACTCTTTAACATCCAACCTCAATGAAAAAGATATTGAATTGGTAGAATTTTCACTAACATTAAACAGTCTTGGTAAAGAATTATGATAGGATTTGGTCTTTGTAAAAACGTGGTAAGATAATCTACAGGTTTTATTAGTGGTAATGGTAACTGTTAAATCGATAGCTAATAGCTTATTATCAATGTGGTCGTTCACAAGGTTTTTCCAAATTTTACGATGAGACTGTATAAAACTAATAGTTGGTCGTATCTCCCTAATATATTTTAATTCTTCAATTTTAGAAATTCGATTTTGGTCTCTCTGAACCGTCATTTGAGAGCGTAATGTTTGATACAAAAATACTGCTGTTACTAGTGTAACAATGACCATTACCCAATCGGATACAGTTCCATATTCTTCTGGATTAAATTTAAAAGTAATCCAAGGATGGTTATTAGCTATTGCAACAACAAACACAATCGTAGAAATAATAAACAGTCCAACAAAAATAAGAGCTAAATTTTCATTTTTATGTTTAAACCTAGTAAACCAAGAACCTGATTTTTTATCCATGAGAATAGGGGCTATTATTAATTACTCGATAAAATACATATTTTATGTTAATATTCAAATCTCTTAAAACTCCTTATTTACTAAGATTTGCCTATATGCCTGTTTTTTAGTATATTTGCTTATGGTAACGCCAGTTACTGAAAACAAGACAAAAAACAAAACAATGATTTTATTAAAGTGTGAATTATAATGTAGCCGTGTTGGGGTGCTTGTTATATTTTATTGTTATACCCCAACAGTTATAATTTTAAAAAAATGAATAATAATGAAATCGCTAGGAACTTAGAAGATTTGACCGTTTCTAGATTGACAGCAGTGTCAAAATTGTACAGCGTTGATTGTAATACCTCTAACATCGCAAGGCTTCATAAAGCTTTAAAGCAAGTAGTAAATGAAGCTAAAAGAACAGAAGTAAAGACAACGGTAGAAGTCGAACATGATGAAGTGATTGACATGTTTAATACTATTGAGGAGGGAATTAAAGCGTATAAAATAAAATATAGTCGGTCAACCTTTCCCAAAGATTTGAATATTTATCAATTGATTGACGATTTTAGGAAGCTAAGCCCCCCTCAAATTATTCGTGAAGTATTGAAAGGTACAGAGGAAAAAAAACCAGCGACTAAAAAGAAAAGCAAGGCAGAAGAAAAGGAAGAAGCATATCAAAAATTTCTAGACAAAAGGAAGCTACACTTGCTAAAGTAAGGAATATTGAGTTTAGGGGCTGTCAGCCCCTTTTTTTATGTTGAATTTTAGATTGATAGTGTTACAGATGTGTTACATGGGGTCGTTTATTGGTGTTTTAAGCTATGTTGAAAAAAATATTTTAGCACATTTTTGTGACACATTTTTTAAAAAAAGTTGGTTTAAATGCATTTTAAAAGGGTATAAAATAAATAAGGCGATACGGGGAGTATCGCCATAAAATCACACTAACTATTAAAAAACCTATAGGACTAGGAATTTACAAATTCAATAAACCAATG
>JAQSYS010000133.1 GCA_029256005.1 Sedimentibacter sp. | reverse complement strand
TTTGTTTGACGTGGAACCCGAACAAATTGAAGTAGTTATTCATCCGCAAAGTATAATGCATTCTGGAATTGAATTTACAGATCATTCAACAATTGCTCAGCTTGGACTTCCTGATATGAGGGTTCCTATACAATTTACTTTGTTTTATCCAAGACGTTTAGCGAACGGCTATAAAAGCCTATCACTTGCTGATATTGGTAACTTGACTTTTGAAAAACCTGATATAGAAACATTCAAATGCCTTAATCTTGCATTTGAAGCTCTAAAGACTGGAGGAACAATGCCTGCTGTACTAAATGCATCCAATGAAGAATGTGTAAATTTATTCCTGAATAAAAAAATAAGCTTCCTTGATATAGGAAACATCAATGAAAAAGTTATGTTTATGCATACAAAAAAAGAAATTGATTCAATAGAAACAATTTTAGAAGCAGAAGAATTTGCTAAGCAGTCCATAAAATCAATTATATAATTTAATTAAAAGCTTTGAGTATGATAAATCATTTCTCAAAGCTTTTATCTATTCATTTTATTTAAATCAACTTATTTTAAAACATTGTATGTTCTAACAGACATAAGAATTGCGGCTTCTCTTGATGCCATACCAAAACCTGCAGCTTGCTCCGCACTTGTAGTTGCTTTTGGCATAAAGTTTCCTGTAGAAGCATCCCCCTTTACTATGCCCAATTTAGACATGTATTTTGTAGGTTGTACCGCATATTCCGAAATATTTTTTTGATCCGGAAAATCTTTTATACCTTCAATGCTGTAATCACCGCTTGGTGCTATTGCTTTTATTGTTCTGAAGAGCATTGTCGCACATTGTTCACGGTTTATTAAAACATTTGGTGAAAAAGTAGTTGTAGATGTTCCCTGTGTTACTCCAATATTTAATGCTTTTAGGATTTGAGGATTTACCGTGTCTGTAAAAGGATTAACTTCAACTGGCTGCGCTGAGATTCCGGATGTTTTTTCATAAAGAACCAAAGCAAGTTCTGCAAATTCTTCTCGAGTTATGGTCTTTGTCATATCTGCTCCTTGCAATATTGCTGGAATAAGACCTGCTTCATTGGCTTTGTCAAGTTCAGTCACTGCCCAAGCACTTGCATCTTTGTAATAACTTTCTGATTTGCTTGATAATTCATTTGACCAAGGTGAATATACATAATCCCATTCGCCTGGTCCATCACCATAATAGTAACAGTAAACAAATCTGTATTTATACGAATATACTCTTGAATTTATTACAGTTTCGGTCAATCCGCCCTCGTCTTCAAGAAGTTCCTCTATATAATAGGTATTTTGCTTGCTGGGAACAAGATTTTCTTCATTTGTATAAACATCAAATGAACCGCCATCATCCCTTCCGGCTTCGCCATCAATTGAACCAGCCATTTCAACATCTAAATATCCGCCTGTAGGACTGTCACTGTATAACTGAAACATTGATTCAGGAATAGTAATTTCCATACGATAATATGGCAATCCTTCTTCATTTTTTAAGAGTTCCATATTGCTAATTGTTGGTGCAGGAAGCGAACCCGGCACGCCCTCAGGCAGCTCTGCTGCATCAACAGCCATTAAGCATGATAAAATCATTAGTGCAGTACAAATAATCATAAATACTTTTTTCATTGTTTCCTCCTTAAATTTAGTTTTATATTATAATTGGCATTTTAAAGCCAAACATAAACACTTTGTCCGGCAAATATTATTTTGCATTTATATCTCTGTAATTTATTATCAACTCCGCCTTTGTATTCACTTCAAGTTTTTTATATAATGATGTCATATGAGTATTAGCTGTAGAATATTTAATTGACAGCTGGGCAGCGCATTCCTTCAAAGTATAACCTTCTACCAGCAAAAGAAACAATTCATATTCTCTTTGAGTCAACAATGAAAGTTTTCTTACTTTTTCTTCTTTATTTTCTGCTGTTAAGTTTTCTGAAATCGCATGTTCATAATTTGCTTCTACATTACTTTTATAAGATAAAATCTTTTTTAGTTTCGCAAACATTTATTGCTGCCTCCCTCAGTATTTCTATCAATTAAATTTCATTTATTAACGCCACATTCATAATAACTCTTATCATTAAATTGGATATGGTTCAATTCATTAAGTCTAATTATATAATAAAAAACAGTACTCATTAGTTCTAATGAGTACTGTTTTTTATTATATTTATTGGATAATCTTTAAAAATTATTAATAGCTCCGTCCTGCTGTTAATGCCTAACTTGCGATATAATGAAGTGCAATAAGTATTTACAGTTGAATATGAAATGGAAATTATAGCAGATATCTGCCGCATTGTATATCCTTTTAAAAGAAGTTTACAAACCTCAATTTCCCTTTTACTCAAGGAATATTTTTTAAACATATATATTCGTTCATTATCTATTTCTGCTTTTTGAGAATCATCAACCCACTCATCACTGTAATAAATATTTGTAAGTATTGGTGAAATAATTAAAAATAATATCATACTGCTCGCTGAAATTATTGATGCAATGATTGAAACATTAAAAACATTAATTTCATAAATGAGGTTTCCGATTAATACGCCGGATAATCCACCGCATATTCCAATAAATAATATGGAATATCTAACATATTTAATATTGTTATACTTTTTACCTATCACACCAAGTATATAGTACATATTTACCATACCCATCGTGCTTCCTGCACCTAAAAATAAGGCGAACAAAATAATTATCTCTTGAATTTGATCTATGAATGAAAAGCATAAAAGGCCCATTATGATGAAGCCAAAGGTTAAATTCCATGATAAATGTATTGCTTTTTTAGTCAGTTTATATATAAAGAAATATAAAATACATCCTATAACTCCTCCAAGATAGTACAAGTTCAACAATTTGAATTCAGAGCCTGTTACAGCAATATTAAGTATACCTTTTGCCATGCCTTTGCAAATTATAGCAAAAATACAGTTTATTATTAGAGTAATGTATACTCTCTTGGGCATATAAACGTTATTTTCAGTATCATCAAAACAAGAATCCTTCTTATTAAAAAACAATACACAAGAAAGACCTGCAACTAATATAACAAATGATCCTATTTGAGGAACTATTTGCAAATTTCCATTTCCGAATGCATCCTTAGCATATGATAATATATTAATCAGTATGTTGCTTGTTACCACAGCATAGAATTTTTCAGTATTGTTTAAAATGAAAACAAATGGTATTAAAATACTTATATTAATAAATCCTATAAATATAGCTGTAATAATTGCAGCCACAGCAGAAAAAGCCGGATTCTGTGATATTAAGAAAATAGCTGCAGAAACCACAACCATCACAGAACCTATTCGTGCATATTCAACAAATCTTTCCTTCTTTAAAATAAATATAAATACTGCGGATGAAATCAAATTTACAGCATGAATAATATTTCTTATTTCAGTACCATAATTATGATCTATAAGTGGTGAAGCAGTCCACCATGTTGTAAAAACAACAACCCAGGCATAGTAAATTATCCATATGAAAACATATGGATAATTATTTTTTCTAATTAATTTTATATTAGTAACATTGTCTTCATCATTAACATTATTTAAGAAACTTGATATCAATTTTATCTCTCCAGTGTAGTATATATTACATAATATACCATTATTTCACAATTATCCAGCTTAATTTTTAAACTTTTCCACATGCATGACAGGATAAATAAAACAGTATCAGGTTTAGCTAAATTTGTTAGTCCAACATATCTTTAATAGCCCTGTTGTTTATATCATCATCAACATTGACAATTATAACATCCATACCAATTTTTAAAACTTCTTCCCACTTAATTCTTCTGGCTTTTGATTTTCCAATCATACCCATGAATCTGCTGGCTTCTTCAATATAAAAAGCTTGAATTTTTCCAACCTTCGTATCTATTTCCACGTCATCAAATCTGCCCATAATTTCGCCATTTTTAATATTTACAACATCCTTCTCCATTAAATCCCAGTAATTAGTCAAAGCATTCACCCCTTTATAAAAAATGCCATTTATATTATACAGTATGTACAACTTATGTTAATTATGCATAAATCATTCCGAAAAAAATAAATGGAACGCATCGCGTTCCAATTAACTGTATAAAGTTTATAATTTATTTACTTAAATCCCTTTTTAAGTTGATTTAATGCAGACTTTTCTAGTCTTGAAACCTGAGCTTGAGATATGCCGATTTCCTCTGCTACCTCCATTTGTGTCTTGCCCTTGTAAAAGCGCATGTCAACTATCTGTTTCTCTCTATCGGATAAATTACTTATACTGTCCTCCAATGTTATTTTCTCAATCCATTTTTCATCGATGTTTTTTTCATCCTTGACTTGATCCACAACATACAGAGCATCTCCTCCATCATTGTAAATAGGTTCAAACAACGATATAGGCTCTTGAATTGATTCTAATGCGAATATAATGTCTTCCTTATCAACGCCAATTTCATTAGCTATCTCTGCGATTGTAGGCTCATGAGAGCCGCTGGACATAAGCCTTTCTCTTACTTGCAAAGCTTTATATGCTGTATCCTTCATCGACCTTGATACTCTGATAGAATTATTGTCTCTCAAATATCTTCTGATTTCTCCTATAATCATAGGGACAGCATATGTAGAAAACTTCACGTCTAGAGACAAATCAAAATTATCAATGGCCTTTATAAGACCAACACAACCGATTTGAAACAAATCATCAACAGGCTCATTTTTAGAATTAAATCTTTGAATTACGCTTAGAACTAGTCTTAAATTGCCCTTAATAAACTGTTCTCGAAGCTCCGTGTCGCCTTCTTGGATTTTCTGTATCATACCTCTCATGTCAGATGTTTTAATTGTAGGCAATTGAGAAGTATTTACGCCACATATAACTACTTTGTTTATCATCGTCGTTTTTCCCCTTTAAAAATATTATCCCCCTTAAAAATTATTACCCGGTATAAGCTTTTTATACGGCCTTGTTGATTTCCTTTTTTAGTCTATTAAGTATTTTCTTTTCCAGTCTAGAAATGTAAGATTGGGAAATTCCAAGCATATCAGCTACTTCCTTCTGTGTGAAGCTTTTAGAATTATTTAGTCCGAATCTTAATTTCATAATTGTAAATTCTCTTTTACTTAATTTCTTAATTGAATCATTTAGGAGATTTAAATCAACTTCACTTTCCATATCCTTAAATATAACATCTTCCTCAGTTCCTAAAATATCTGAAAGTAAAAGTTCATTTCCATCCCAGTCAATATTCAATGGTTCATCCAATGAAATCTCCGTCTTTGCCTTCCCTACACGTCTTAAGTGCATCAAAATTTCATTTTCAATACATTTGGACGCATATGTTGCAAGCTTGATATTTTTTTCTACTTTAAATGTATTTACAGCCTTTATAAGTCCAATTGTTCCTATTGAAATTAAATCCTCAACATTAATACCTGTAGATTCAAATTTCTTTGCAAGATAGACCACCAGCCTTAAATTGTGCTCTATTAATATAGTCTTTGCTTCATTTGAATCCTTAAGTTTTGCAATAACTTCTTTTTCTTCTTCCTGGGATAAAGGCGGTGGTAGCGTATCGCTTCCTCCGATATAAAATATATCATTTACTCTTCCCAGCTTATCTATTACAAAGTTAAAT
>JAQSYS010000132.1 GCA_029256005.1 Sedimentibacter sp. | reverse complement strand
TAGGCACGCCGCCAGCGTTCGTCCTGAGCCAGGATCAAACTCTCGTTTAATATTCTTGCTCAAGATAACGCATAGCATTATCTATCTTTCATTACTTTTTACTTTTTTTGTTCTTTTTTATTAGAACTCTCAAAGGTTTCTTATGCTGTTTTATTGTCTAGGTTCTTGCCGTCTCTTGCGACAGCTTTAGTAGTGTATCACATACGATTTTGTTTGTCAACTACTTTTTTATTTATTTTTTGTTCGTTTCTGCTGACATCGCCGACAGCTTTGTTAGTTTAACATAACTGTTTATTGTTGTCAACTGGTTTTTTGCTTACTTTTTATAAAAGTTTTACTTGCAATTCTTCAAACCTGAAGTGCTTTATTATTGTAGCTTACTTCATTATCTTTGTCAATCCCCTATTTCATTTTTTAGTCACATTAATATAACAAACAATTTAATATATGATGCAATGGTTTAGATGTTGCTCACCTTCATAATTTTAACCAAAAAAACAAATCATAATTTGCATATTCTTTCGAAATTTGTAAAATTGTAGATAATATTGTTGAGTTTATAAATTAATTATAATATAATTAATGAAACGTTACGAATTAAGTGGGATGGTGTATAAATGAACAACACATCGATTAAAAAACTATCTTCAACTGAATTATCTTATTTCTGTACACAAATTGCTATGATATTAAAATCTGGAATGCTGATTTATGATGGAATTGAATGGATGTATAAAGACATTGAAGAAGGCAACGTAAAAAATGCTCTAAGAATATTAAAGGACGAACTTTCAAGCAAAACTCCTCTTTACAAAGCAATGGAAAATTCAGGCTACTTCCCTTCTTATATTATAAACATGAGTGAGATTGGAAGCGTAACAGGGAGACTTGATGATGTAATGAGCTCTTTGTCAGAATACTATGATAGAGAAAACCACCTGAAATCGAAAATAAGAAATTCTGTTTTTTATCCAGCCATGCTTTTTATTATGATGTCTTTCATAATTCTTATTCTAGTAACTAAAATTTTCCCTATATTTGAGGAAATGATACAAGAGCTTGGCGGACAACTGTCAAATGAATCATCCTTTATACTATCTTTTTCAACTGGAATAATGACCGGCAAATTCGCATTGAGCTTTGTTCTAGCTATTTTATTTATTGTAGGTGCTTTCTACATATTATACAAGACTGACAACGGAAAAAATACATTTAATAAATTGCTATACAGTAATTTATTCACTAAATCAATAATGAAAAAAATTACGGCTTACAGATTTGCTTCCGGCATGTCCCTACTATTATCAAGCGGCTTGAATGCGGAAAGTTCTATCAATATGCTATTAGATATTGTTGAAGAACCTACTCTGAAAAATAAAATCGAAGAATGCATGAATTCAATGAGCTCAGGTAATGACTTTCTTGAATCTGCTTCTAAATTATCCTTATTTTCAAGCATGCATCTGCAAATGTTAACTATGGGACAACGTACTGGGGAAATGGATGTGGTTATGAAAAAAATAGCCAATATTTATGAAAGTGATTCAAATGATTCGATAAACAATGCTGTATCTCTCATTGAACCTATACTTGTAGGAACCTTGTGTGTTGTGATAGGCTTCATATTGATTTCTGTTATGCTTCCATTAATGAACATAATGTCTTCAATTGGTTAATTGAAAGGAATGATATAATGAAAAAGAACAAATTCAAAATTCTTACAGTTATTCTTATAATTCTTTTCTTATTTTATTTTTATAATTCTGTAGAAAATATACAATTATCAAGCGAAGCAGAAAGGTTTGAAATATTATCTAATGCCATTAAGCATAGTGCTGTGCAGTGTTATGCAATCGAAGGATTCTATCCTCCGAATATAGAATATTTGGAGCAAAATTACGGTTTGGTTGTTGATCATGATAAATATGTTGTGAGCTACAGCATTTTTGCTTCAAATATTATGCCAACTGTTGATGTTTATTTTAAGTAAGGAAGGATATTATGATTAAAGGATATAATAAAAAGTTCTCATTTCATTTAATATTAATAATTCTTCTTTTTCTAATGATTGCAATGATGTCCTTGATGATCATATTACTTGGAAAGGACATATACTCTTCTATTAATGAAGATAGAGCAAGTAATTACGAAAAGAGGGTTTCTCTTTCCTATGTAGCAAATAAAATCAGACAGTCAGACAAGAAAAACAATGTTAGAATCGAAAGCTTGTATGGAGAAAATGCCATTGTAATAAATGAAGTATACGATGATGTAGTTTATGAAACATGGATTTATTTTTATGATAACTCAATTTATGAAATATTTACTGATGAAGATATGAAGTTTAACTTAGAAGATGGTATGAAAGTAATGGAAATTGAAAGCTTTGTTATAGAGGAAATAAATGACAATTTATATAAATTCACAGCAATAAATAATGACGAAAGCACTGAACTTATTTTATGCTTATATACTTATTAAGGGGAAAACATGAAAAATAAGATATCCATCAATTTAGAGGTATCACTTGTTGAAATTATCTTTTCAATATTAATTTTTGCTATAGCTGGAGCCATTATGCTCTATTGTTTTGCAGCAGCTAGATTTACTCAAATAAAAGCTAATGACAAGGTTGAGCAGGAAGTATTGTTCAATCCAACGCTGAAATGATTAAGTCATTTGCTAGCTCAAGTGATATGAATGAATATTTTTCAGAAAACTATAAATTTAATACAGCCAGCAAAGATGAAATCACTTATATAAATTATTATGACAAGAACTGGAATATATGCGATGAGGAAAGCAAGATATATCTTATCAGTGTCAAGGTCATGGACGTTTCTTATATTTATGGAGAAATGAAAGAAATTAACATAACTGCTGAAAAAGAAAAGCCATACCCCTTTATTGATAATAACAATGAAATAAATAATATATTTGAAATACATACCAAAAAGTTTTACCCAAGTGATGAAGGCAGGTGGTAGCATGGAAAACAGAAGTTCCAAATCGTCCAATGTTTCAATAGGAATGGGTGGATCACTTATACTTACAATATTTGTTGTACTGTGCTTAACTGTTTTTTCAGTATTATCATTTACCACAGCTTACTCAGATTTAAAGCTTGCAAATAAAACTGAAGAATTTACGTCAGATTATTATAAAATCCATGGGACAGCAGAGGAAAAGCTGGCTGAAATATATGAAGTGTTAATGTCTATTAATGAAAATACAAGCTCAGTTAATACTCAACAAGATGCTTTTATAACTAAAGCTTCTGAAGCTATTTCTAAAATATATGGAGTATCTGAAATTAAATTAAATAGTGAATCTTTTACCTTGTATTATGAAATTTTAGGAGACAAAAATCAAAAGATTTGTGTAACTTTAGAAGTTTTGTTTGATGAAGAAAAAAGCATTCCTTATTTTGATATTTTGACATGGAATCTAGAACCAATAGAGCTTCCTGTTTATGAGGAAGAAAATTATGATTTATGGGAAGGATTTGAAAATGAAAATTGAAGAAATATTTATAAATGCTATTGAAAAAAAGGCTTCAGATATTTTCATAATAGCCGGAAAACCACTTTCTTTTAAAATAATGGGAGAAATCGTATCTGTTAATAATGCACCTCTAACTGCCGAGGAAACATATGTTATTATTTATGATATATTTAAAATTGCAAAAAAAAGCAATATAGAACAATTATATGCTGAAGGTGATGTAGACTTTTCATTTTCTATACCAAAGTTAGGCAGATTCAGAGTGAGTGCATACATGCAACGCAATTCTTATGCAGCAGTTATAAGAGTTGTATTCTTCGAACTTCCCGATCCTGAAAAATTGGGGATCCCAGATGCAGTAATGAATTTATACAAAAAGACAAAAGGTCTTGTATTGCTGACAGGTCCCGCAGGCAGTGGAAAATCCACAACACTTGCATGTATAATAGATAAAATAAACAGCGAACGAAACTGCCACATTATGACATTTGAGGATCCAATCGAATTCATACACGGTCATAAGAAATCCATTGTGAGTCAAAGAGAAATATCAACTGATTCGAAAAGCTATGTTTCTTCTCTTCGTTCAGCTCTGAGACAAGCTCCTGATGTTATGCTCATTGGAGAAATGCGTGATTTAGAAACAATAGAAATTGCTTTAACTGCAGCTGAGACCGGACACCTAGTACTTTCTACGCTTCATACAACAGGTGCTGCCAATACCATTGACAGGATTATTGATGTTTTTCCATCAAATCAACAGCAACAAATCAGAATTCAACTGTCTATGCAGCTTCAAGCAGTCATTTCACAGCACTTAATACCTTCAAAGGTTTGTGGCAGAGCTGCTGCCTTTGAAGTAATGCTTACAAATAATGCTGTTTCAAATTTAATTAGAGAATCAAAAATTCATCAACTTAACTCTGTCATTTATGCATCAGACGGCAAAGGAATGAAGTCCATGGATACAAGTATAATGGAACTTTATGAAAGCGGTTATATCGATAAGGAAAATGCACTGATGTATGCAACTGAACCTGAAACAATGGCTAAAAAGTTGAAATAATAAATGCCCCTATAAGGGGCATTTTTAATATATTAATATTCGAATTTTTTAGTATAGTACTTGTTATCAATTAATTTGTTTGTATGTTCCATAACTCTAGGGCTGTTTGACTGTTTTGCTGAAGAAGCTATTGTCGAATCCATCAGCTTCCATTTTTCTCCGTCAAAATACATTTCGTTTAAAACAATCCAGCCGTTTTCCTTTGTATAAACCTCATTCCATGCATGGAATGCACTTAAGTTTGATGAATATCCGGTTACAAGCTTTACGGGAATTTTTTCTGAGCGAAGCATTGCTGCCATTACTGCTGCATAATCAAAACATATACCCTTGTTGCTTTTTAATATATCATCAATTGATGGAAGGTAACCGCTTTTAACAGTTTTTGCTTTTTCATTGTCGTAGGCAATGTTAGAAATTACATAATCATATATTATATCAACTTTTTCAATATCAGTTGTCTTACCCTCAACAAGCTCATGTGCTTTCTTTATGGTTTCTGAGTTGTCATTATAATTAACCATTTGGCTAGATATTAAGTAAGGTGCATTCTGATCATTTAACTTTACTTTTATTGTAACAGTTTGCTTTGTTGCATATTTTTTGTCGCTGATATTTTCAAATACTCTTATTTTATAGCTTCCGTCCCCCATTTGCAATGGATAAGTGTCATATTCTCCCGCATTGTTCAAATCATATGTGTATTGAACCGAATCTTTCTCAATTATAACCTTTAATTTCTTGGTTGTTTCATTTAAGTACTTAACTTTTACATAACCGTCAGCAGCATTTGATGCATCAATTTCTGACACTGCACTTTTATATATCTCTGCTCCATAAGCAGTTGTAGTCAAAGCAATTAGCATTATGAATGAAAATATTATTATCTTCATCTTTTTCATAGCTTGTACCTCCTTTAGTATACATTCACATATTTGCTGTGTGATAGATGAAATTAAAAGCTTTACCTAAACGGCAAAGCTTTATCGAATGTACTAACACAATGTACAGCAACTGGCTGTCATACCATTTTCATGGCTTAGACCCTATAGCTTTGCGCCATTTTCTTTAGAAAATTTTGCCTATTTAATTAAAT
>JAQSYS010000131.1 GCA_029256005.1 Sedimentibacter sp. | reverse complement strand
TTTCACCAAGTTTTCTGTAAATAACTATTTAACTTCTAACACTGCGCCCCTGTTACCTGAAGTAACCATTGCTGCATATCTTGCCAGGTAACCTGTTGTAATTCTAGGTTGTCTTGGCTTCCAAGCTGCTCTTCTTTTTTCCAGCTCTTCATTAGAAACCATAAAATCAATAGTATTATTGTTAATATTTATTTTTATTATGTCTCCTTCTTCAACAAGAGCAATATTTCCTCCCACTGCTGCTTCAGGTGATACATGACCTATAGAAGCTCCTCTTGTAGCTCCTGAAAAACGTCCATCAGTTATTAGTGCAACGCTGCTTCCTAATCCTCTTCCCATTATTGCTGAGGTTGGATTTAACATTTCTCTCATTCCGGGTCCGCCTTTCGGTCCTTCATAACGGATTACAACCACATCACCTGAAACAATCTTTCCTGCATTGATTGCTTCAATTGCATCCTCTTCACAGTCAAATACTCTTGCAGGACCTGAGTGTTCCATCATTTCGGGTGCAACAGCAGAACGCTTTACAACACATGTATCTGGCGCGAGGTTTCCTTTTAATATTGCTATTCCTCCGCTTTGGCTGTACGGATTTTCTATAGGCCTGATTATTTCATGGTTTTTATTGATACAACCTTTAATATTTTCAGCCACTGTTTTTCCGGTGCATGTAATTAAATCTGTTTTTAATAATCCTTTTTTATTTAACTCATTCATTACAGCATATACGCCGCCAGCTTCGTCCAGGTCCTCAATAAATGTGCTGCCTGCAGGTGCAAGGTGACAAAGATTCGGTGTCTTGGCACTTATTTCATTTGCAATGTCAGGACTTAAATGAACTCCAGCTTCATTAGCGATTGCCGGAAGATGAAGCATGCTGTTTGTGCTGCATCCTAAGGCCATATCGACTGTCAATGCATTCAGGAATGCCTCATTGTTCATTATGTCCCTTGGCTTAATATCCTTTTCTAATAACTCCATTATTTTCATTCCTGCATGCTTCGCAAGTCTTATTCTTTCAGAATACACAGCAGGAATTGTTCCATTCCCTCTTAATCCCATACCAAGAGCTTCTGTTAAGCAATTCATGCTGTTTGCAGTATACATACCTGAACATGAGCCACACGTCGGACATGCTTTGTTCTCGTATTCTTCTACTTCATCTAAAGTTATCTTGCCTGCATTGTATGCTCCCACAGCTTCAAACATATCAGAAAGACATGTTCTTTTATCACCCATTTTTCCTGCCATCATAGGACCACCACTCACAAAAATTGTCGGTATGTTTACTCTTGCTGCTGCCATTAACAGACCTGGAACATTCTTGTCACAGTTTGGAACCATAACTAAACCGTCAAATGCGTGTGCCATTGCCATTGCTTCTGTTGAATCAGCAATTAATTCTCTTGTTACAAGCGAATATTTCATGCCCATATGCCCCATTGCAATTCCATCACACACTGCTATTGCAGGAAATACTATTGGTGTTCCGCCTGCCATTGCAACTCCTATTTTAACTGCCTCTACAACCTTATCCAAATTCATGTGACCCGGCACAATATCATTTTGTGAACTTACAATTCCTATTAATGGCCTTTCCATTTCTTCCATTGTAAACCCTAATGCTTTAAATAAAGATCTGTGTGGTGCCTGTTGTACACCTTTAGTAACTGAATCGCTTCTCATTTTTTCCTCCTGGTTTCAACTTGATTGCAAGATATATTAGTCACACTGAAAATTATTATAAAAATAAAAACCTCTCGTCTCTAAACATATCTAAATATGTTTAGGGACGAAAGGTCTTTCCGTGGTACCACCCTATTTCGCGTAAAACGCCTTATTCAAGTCGAAAAATTATATTTTTGAACTTTATCCTAATAACGCAGGAACACGTCCTCACCTACATTTCGGCTTGGAAGCTCTGGAGTGATCATTATACCTCATAACACCGATTCACACCAACCATCGGCTCTCTTTAGTTACTTATAGTACTTTTGTCTCCGTCATTGCTTTTTATGATTTTTATTATTATATATGCCTTGTACAAGTATTGTCAACTACTTTTTTAACATATATTTGTTTATTATTTATTTGTAATATTAGGAATATGACAAACATTGTAGTATAAAAAATAGAATATTTTTGATAATTTTCGAAATATCTATTGCCTGCTAAAATGAATTAAGCTATAATAAATATGTCAAAATTAAATATAAATGCATCAATATAATATGGATAATAAGGTTCCAAAGTTTCTACCAAACGACCGTAAATTGTTTGACTATTGAGTAAGTTTCTTAATCCAGTATTTGATGCGAATAGAGCCCTATTCGTTTTTTTATTGCTAAAAACAAGGTTCTCGGGACCAACAGTAACCTCTGATTGTGTTTGCTGGGGTACTTATCGCCTTAAAATTGGCATATTTGCATTTAATATGGAGAGAGTAAACTAAACATTTAATATTTGCAATAATAAATATTATATCTATAGGAGGAATAATGGATAACTTTTTTAAATTGAAAGAACACGGCACAAATGTGTCAACAGAAATTATGGCCGGTTTCACAACTTTCTTTGCAATGTCTTATATCATATTTGTCAACCCGTCAATTTTATCAGCAACTGGCATGCCTTCTCAAGCAGTATTTTTAGCAACAATTATAGCAGCTGTTATTGGAACTCTTGTAATGGGCTTGTTTGCAAATGTTCCATACGCACAAGCTCCTGGAATGGGACTTAATGCATTTTTTACATACACTGTAGTCTTTGCACTAGGTTTCTCATGGGAACAGGCACTTGCGCTTGTATTTATCTGCGGTTTAGTAAACATATTTATTACGATTACTAAAATCAGAAAGAGTATAATCAAAGCAATACCCGAAAGTTTACAAAATGCCATCAGCGGTGGTATTGGAATATTCATTGCTTACATTGGAATCAAGGGAGCAAACATACTTCAATATACTTCAGAGGGTTTTAATATTCTCTCTATTAACAATCAACCTTTTGCAGCCGACGGTACATACAACAACATATTTTCTGTTGTAACAAACGGCGGAATTATACCAGCATTAGTTGACTTTACTAATCCTGGCACACAGCTTGCACTAATAGGTCTTGTATTGTTGGTTATTCTCTTGGTACTGAAAGTAAAGGGAGCTGTTCTTATAAGTATTATAGCAACGACAATAATTGGCATTCCATATGGAGTTGTTGATCTTTCACAGTTGTCTGTAAGTTCTGGAGGATTAAGTTCTGCTTTTGCTGATTTGGGAATCACCTTCGGTGCCGCTTTTGGACCTAAGGGAATGATGTCCTTGTTCACTGATCCTTCCCGTATTCCTCTTGTTTTAATGACTATATTCGCATTCAGTTTATCTGATACATTTGATACTATAGGAACATTTATTGGAACAGGTAGAAGAAGCGGAATTTTCAGCGAAGAAGATCAAAAATCTCTTGAGTCAAGCACAGGCTTCAAATCTAAAATGGATAAAGCATTGTTTGCAGATGCAATCGCAACTTCTATAGGAGCAATATTCGGAACATCAAATACAACAACATATGTGGAAAGTGCTGCAGGTATCGGTGCAGGCGGACGTACAGGTTTGACAAGTGTTGTAACAGCTATACTGTTCCTTGCATGTATATTGATAGCGCCTATTGCAGGAATTGTTCCAGCTGCAGCTACATCTCCAGTCTTAATAATCGTTGGTGTAATGATGATGTCTTCATTTACAAAAATTAATTGGGAAGATTTAGATGAAGCAATACCTGCATTCTTTGCATCAGTGTTCATGGGTTTAGGTTACAGCATTTCATACGGAATTGCAGCAGGCTTCATTTTCTACTGCATCATTAAAATCTGTAAAGGTCAATTCAAGGAAGTTCATCCTATTTTATTTGTTTCAACAATATTATTCGTATTAAACTTTGTAGTATTAGCTATGCTAAAGTAAAGTTAAATTCAAAAAGAATTCAGGAAACTGAATTCTTTTTTTATGTTCATTTTGAACCTCAAACTAATATACTTGCAAAATTTTCTAATAAACGACTTTTATTGCATTTGCGAAAATCCTGCATTTTATGAATTTTTTATTAGTTAAATTGCAAAAGTAACTGTTTTCCTGTGAAGTTTTTAATTTTTTTTGCATTTTATTGTTTACAAATTGCATTTTAGGTGATATAATAATGTATCAAATAAAATATGGAGGTATGCTAATGAATATAACAGTGAAAGATATTAGAGACGTAGTTGCAAAAATGAATTTTAGAAAATGTGGTACAATAACATGTATATATAATGTTGACAGTAAATGCAGCCAAAAGGAATGCGAATTACACGAAAGAGGATTAAGGCAAGAAGAAGACTAATGAATAAGGATGTTATCATGGATAGCAAAAAATACTCACAATAAAAAGCGGAAGTTTATAGTTAACTCTTCCGCTTTTTATTATTGTAAATCAAAATATTTTATGCTGTTAATTCTTCTGTTTGTATTATCTTTAAAAATTTCAATGCTTCAATTGCATCCCAGAATATCAAATCATTTCCTATAATATCAGTCAAACCTGCACGGTCAAACATTTCCTTTACATTCGGCTGAATTCCACAAAATAAGACTCGTGTATTATTCTTAAGAATATTGTTAACCACATCTTTAAATTCACTTACTGCTGATTCATCAATTGTTGTAACTGCCCTCATTGATATAATCAAATTATCAGTGTCAGTTATGTGATCAGACAACTGCTTAAGCTTTTCTCTTGTTATGAAAAACAATGGTCCTGTCAAATATACTATTTTAGTATTATTCTTATCAACAGCACAATCATGTCCCTTAATTCTCTTTAAATCAACTTCACTCACATCAATTTTCAAATTAGTGTCTTTTATTATAAATATCATCATTCCTGAAAATACTCCTATTAAAATAGCTAAAGTCATGTCAAACATTACTGTTGCAATCATTGTAATAGTAAACTCCATCATTGCAGGTCCGAACTTCTTTCCAAATATAAATTTAATTTCTTTCCATTCATTCATGCGCCATGCTGTAACCATCAACACCCCTGCTAATGCTGACATAGGAATTCTAGATATAAACCTTCCTAAAAACAACATTGAAAACATAAGTCCTAATGATTGAATCACTGAAACTAAACGGGTATGTCCTCCAGATTTAAGTGCAACACTTGTTCTGGCAAGTACCGCTGATGCAGGTATTCCACCAAAGAATGGAATAATCATATTTCCCAATCCTTGAGCAATCAATTCTCTGTCCGAATTAAGAGGCTCATTTTTAACTTTTCCTGCAGATGCGCCACAAAGCAAGCTTTCTATCATACACAATACTGCAATACTTAATGCAGGGCTCATGGATCCAAAAATTTTACCTAGTGATATGGAACTTAATGCTAATCTACTGTCAAGAAAAATTGTTGCAGGAATCTCACCAACTAACTTGACAGGAAAGTCTACAATCCAATTTAAAGCTAATGCTATAATCAAGCCTGCCAAAGAAGAAGGGAACTTTGTGCTCCACTTTTTGGGCCAAAAAATCATTATTGCCACAACCATTAAACCAATTAAAACTGCATATAGGTTTAAATTAAATCCTAACTCACCATAAGATAATAACTTTTCAACATTAGTTTTACCGCTGGAAACTGTGCCAAAAAAA
>JAQSYS010000130.1 GCA_029256005.1 Sedimentibacter sp. | reverse complement strand
AGATATGTTTGATTAATATATGTAGGCAACTCAATATCAAGCAACCTTCTGTGCTTTACGCTTAATTTAACCCTATCTTTTGTTTTCTCATCTATTACAATGTCTTCATTTGATAGTTTAAGCTTGTACCCATTTAATTTATTAAGCAGAATAATACCATATAAATCCTTATTATCACTTATGCTGTCTATTATGTTTTGTGATATTTCTATTTTATTTGTTTTTATATATTGAACTTTTGCTATATAATACTTATTTAAATTTTTATGTGGTATTTTACTTATATTAAATTCAACGTCATCATTTAATGATTTTAACCTAGGTGATAAGTAAGCAACAACGTCTGAATCATAGCTTTTATACGTAACCATACATGTAGTTTTACCCTTTGAACTAATTAAATCAACAATTTCATTTTCATCAAACTCATTACAGTCAACAAGATTTGAATTCAATGTTATTTCATTATGCATTGAATAGTTTTTATTATTTGAAAACTTGATTTTATTAGATTCTATTTTCATATTGTCCCTCAGTAATAGCAATAAAATATTGCATTCATTCGTAAGTCTTTGTTACGTCTTTCATTATAGCATACGTTATTTTATTATACAAACATAAAAGTTTTCAATCAGCTCACACCAACGTTAACGCCAACACTAACAGGATTACATTTCTAATAAAAAGAAAACTAACACTCTATTAAAAGTATTAGTTTTCTTATAAGTCATAATGATTTTGTTTCTAAGTAATATTTAATTACTATAAATATGTATTCACCTAAAAATCAATGAGCCCTAAGCTAATTTTCAAGCAATCATCTACTTCACCCATCAGGTTTTTGTCAAATCTACCTATTTTTTCTTTTAATCTCTTTTTATCAATTGTTCTGATTTGTTCCAGCAAAACAACTGAATCTTTAGGTAGACTGAAGTCCTCAGAGCTAATTTCAATATGTGTAGGCAGTTTAGCCTTATTAATCTGAGATGTAATTGCTGATACTATTACTGTAGGGCTATATCTGTTCCCAATATCATTTTGTACTATTAAAACCGGCCTTACCCCCCCCTGTTCAGATCCTATGACTGGACTTAAGTCGGCGTAGTACACATCTCCCCTTTTTACAATCAAACTATTCACTTCCCAATAATTTTGTTTCGTAGCTTAAAAAGTCTTCATAGTCCCCTTCTGAGTATTCTTCAGTAATGCTTTTATTTATATTGCTCATTTCCAAGTATCCGGCTTTCATTTTGTTTCTGATTTCAAGCTTTCTTTTCTCAATTAAATAAAACCTTATAGATTTACGAATAAAATCGCTTCTGTTGGTTCCCTCATCTTTCACTGCATTATCCAATTCCCTTAGTAAGTTTTCAGGAATTGAAATCAATATCTTTTTATTATCAGCCAAATCACACACCTCGATTACTCAAACTCAGTTCATTTAAACATATCTTATGTAATTTTACCACAATAATTATGCAAGTTGTATGGTAACTTCTGCATATACTGTGAAAATTATTATTGTTCAACATTTATCTTTTCATATGTAATAGTCTTTACCAAATTATCATTTTTATAAATAAAAATTGAAGCTGGAAGCAGGCTTTCTTTACTAAAGTTCAAAACATGCTTATAAGTTCCATCATAATACACTAATTCATCAGGAATTGTATCTGTACCGCTGTCATACTTGGATAAATTAAAATCATAAATAAGTGAATCAGTTAGTTTGAAATTTTCTATAACAACGCTGCTTTCAGGGAACTCATCATTGTTCAGCATGCACCTGTTACCAGACAAATAGGCTGTATTCCAAACAAAAGAACCTGTATCCGCTCTAAAGCTGTAATTGTTATTTCTGCAAACAATATTGACCTTATAAGCATTCTCGCTGTTTTCAGTATAAACCTTCATTAAAGCATCGCCTGTATAATTAACAGGAATAACATAGGGGTCAGACTTTTCAGAACATCCACAAATTGTAAATACCATCAAAACAAAACACAATATCTTTAACTTCATTCTTATATCCTGCTTCCGTCTTCATCTTTATATAATAGATATATGATGAAGTATATAAATATATTACTGTAGACTGCCCTATTTTTTACTTTATAGAAATATTATAGCTAAATACTCCAACTCACTCTGCTACACAATAGGCTATAGCATAATCAGCAGTATGTGAAATTGAAACATGTATAATTTCAATTTCTAGTTCCTGTGCCTTTTTCAATGCATTTTCAGTTAAATTTATATATGGTTTTCCAATTGCATCTTTTAAAATTTCAATATGGCAGGGTCCAAAATTCGAGAATCCTGTGCCTAGGCATTTTGAAGCAGCTTCCTTTGCCGCAAACATTCCTGCAGCTGTTTGTGCATTGAGCTTTCTTGTTATTAAGTATTCTTGCTCTGTTATAGAAAATATTTTATTCATAAACTTTTCATTATATAAGTTTTTCCTAATTCTTTCAACTTCTGTCATGTCAATTCCAGTTCCTTTTATCATTTTGCATTCTCCTTCAGAAAAAATTAATTGACAAAGAGCCTCATGTACGCAATAATTATATTATATGATTAGATTTTATACAATTCTTAATTTATAAATCTCACAAAGGAGTCAAAATATGAATAACGTTACAGTAGTCTCTCATCCACTGATTCAACACAAGCTGACTATGTTAAGAGACAAAAACACTTCCTCAAAGGACTTTAGGGAGCTGGTTAGAGAAATTGCCATGTTGATGGCTTATGAAGTAACAAGGAATCTTGCACTGAAGGATGTGGAAATTGAAACTCCCATTTCAAAAATGACAGGTAAGGTATTAGCTGGGGAGGATATAGCAATTGTTCCTGTACTAAGAGCAGGTCTAGGCATGGTTGACGGAATGCTGGATTTAATACCAAATGCTAAAATTGGTCACATTGGTTTATACAGAAATGAAGAAACCTTGCAGCCTGTTGAATATTACTGCAAGCTTCCAAGTGATATTGGCAACAGAATAGTAATAATAACTGAACCAATGCTTTCAACAGGAGGCTCTATGATAGGAGCAATATCTCTTTTGAAGAAGCACGGAGCTAAAAAAATAAAATCAATACATCTTGTATGTGCTCCTGAAGGCTTAAAAAAAGTTAGCGAAGCTCATCCTGATGTTGAAATTTATGCTGCAGCTATTGATGAAAAATTTAATGACATCGGATACATAGTGCCTGGATTAGGTGATGCCGGTGACAGACTGTTCGGTACGAAATAAAGAAAAATACTAACATTAAGGCGTGAAATATCACGCCTTTTTTTTGAGGTGAATATGAACGACATAATAAAAAGAAATAAAGCATTTATAAATACAATGATAATTATCGCTATACCTGTGGTCATTCAAAATATGATAAGCATCGGACTTAATATGATTGATACAGTAATGGTAAGCGAGTTAGGTGAAAATGCCATATCAGCAGTAGGCCTAGCCAATAGAATTTATTTTATCTTTACAACCATATGTTTTGGCATTTACAGTGGAGCATCAATTTTTGTAGCGCAATATTGGGGTGCAAAAGATATGGTAAGCATTAAAAAGGTATTTGGAATTGATCTAATAATAGGCTCATTATTATCTCTTATCTTTGCAGTGTTGGTTTTTTTCTTTAGAAATCAAATAATGAGAATTTTTATTGATGATCCTTATGTTATTGAGTTAGGGAGCGAATATTTGAAAGTAATTTCATTTTCCTATCCATTAACTGCAATATCCTTCGCATTCAGCTTTAATTGCCGAGCAATACATAAACTAAAAATGCCAACTGTTATAAATGCTGTGGCACTTTTAATCAATACCTTCTTTAATTGGATTTTAATTACAGGTAATTTAGGCTTTAAAGCACTTGGTGTAGAAGGAGCTGCAATAGCTACCTTATTAGCAAGAATAGTTGAATTTGTTGCACTTATATTTTTTATTTACAAGGATAAAAATCATCCTTTGGCGGGAACAATTAAAGAACTCACATCGTGGGATGTTACTATGCTTAAGAAAGTCCTTAAAACGTCTTTTCCTGTAATAATGTCAGAAACAGCATGGTCCATTGGTACCTCAGTTTATTTTATAGCATATGGGTTTATGGGTTCATACGCTATTGCTGTTGTACAAATTGCCTTTAATATATCTGATTTCTTTCAAACATTATTTTTTGGTATTGGCAATGCTAGTGCGGTAATGATAGGGAATGAAATAGGTAAAAATGACATAGACAAAGCAATGGATTACAGCAATAAATTTGTAAAGATAACTTTAGTTTTAAGTTTTGTGTTTGCATCCCTGTTATTGGTTTCGAGAAATTACATTATAAGATATTTTAATTTAGAGCCGATTACCAGCGAATACCTCAGCAAGACATTAATAGTATATTCTCTTTATTTTACTCCTAAGATGTTCTCCTACATTTTTATATGCGGTATATTAAGAGCTGGCGGTGATACTAAATTCTGTATGTTTGTAGATATAATCACTATATGGGGTATTGGAGTTCCACTTTCATTTATTTCTGTATTATTATTTAAGCTTCCTATCCATTTAGTTATAGCTTTAGTTTTCAGTGAAGAAATTATAAAATCCATAACCGTTACAAAAAGATATCTAAGTAAAAAGTGGATGAACAATTTAATAATGGATTAATATTGACAAAAAAGTTCGGTAATGTTACTTTTAATTTATTAGGAGGCAATATGAGACATATATTTATAATCAACCCCATTGCAGGAGATGGCAAGTATCAGAAGGATTTAGCTGATTCAATACATGCTCAGTTTAAGGACAAGGATATTAATTACGAGGTATATTTCAGTAAATTTAAAGGTGATATTCAAAATTATATAAATAACAAATGTAAGGACTCTATTTCAAGCGTTATCTATGCATGCGGCGGTGATGGTACACTTCATGAAGTAATTAATTCTGCATGTAAATTTGATCACATAAATGTTGGAGTCATTCCCTGCGGCTCAGGCAATGATTTTATTAAAAACTTTATAAATTATGAAAACTTCAATAGTATTGAAGCACAAATGCAAGGAGAAATTGTTTATTTAGATTTAATAAAGGTAAATGATATATATGCCTCGTCTGTGTGTAACGTAGGACTTGATGCAGATGCTGCCTTTCATATGCATAAATTTAAAAAACTTCCATTTATATCTGGCTCCACAAGATATTATTTATCAGTACTTTATTGTTTGATAAACGAACTGGGAAGATATCTAAAAATCTCAATTGACGATAATGAAGAAATAAATAATTCATTTTTACTAGGTGTCGTTGCAAATGGGCAATTTTATGGTGGAGGCTATAAATGTGCGCCCCTAGCTATTATAAATGACGGATTGATGGATTTGTGCTTGGTTGATAAAATCTCAAGATTTCAAATAATTAACCTGATTGGAAGCTATAAGTTAGGCAATCACCTTAAAAACCCTAAAATAAATAAATACATTACTTATAAAAAATGTAAGCATGTTAAAATAAAGAGCAATGAACCGTTAAATGTATGTATTGATGGCGAAATATATATTCAAGATGAAGTGAATTTAACTATAAAAGATGAAGCACTTAAGCTCTGGCTACCAAAAGGAACAAAAATTAAAGGGAATGAAGAGGATTTCTCTGCCCTTACACAGTGATTTTAAAAAAATAAAACAATAAAACAAT
>JAQSYS010000129.1 GCA_029256005.1 Sedimentibacter sp. | reverse complement strand
CTTAAAAAAGTTGCGCTTAGAAATTATTAGTAGTATAATCATTGCAATTGTTAAAATGGAGGAAAATATGAAAGATAAAGTATTGATACTTGCCATAGAATCTTCTTGTGATGAAACAGCTGCATCAGTGGTTGAAAATGGCAGAAATGTCTTGTCTAATATAATATCATCTCAAATAGAAATACATAAGGAATTTGGTGGTGTAGTACCTGAGGTTGCATCAAGAAAGCATATTGAAAATATAAATGATGTTGTTGAAGAGGCATTAACTAAAGCCAATGTTTCCTCAGAGCAAATAGATGCCGTAGCTGTAACATATGGTCCGGGTTTGGTGGGGGCACTTTTAGTAGGAGTTAATTTTGCTAAGGGTTTGTCTTATGCATGGAATAAGCCTTTAATAGGGGTGAATCACATTGAAGGTCATATCAGTGCTAATTATATTGAAGACAAGGAATTAGAGCCTCCATTCATATGTTTAGTCGCATCGGGTGGACACACGCATTTGGTTTATGTTAAAAGTTACGGTGATTATGAGATACTTGGCAAGACAAGAGATGATGCAGCTGGAGAAGCATTTGACAAAATAGCCAGAGCAATAGGTCTTGGATATCCTGGGGGTCCATTAATAGATGAAGCAGCAAAGTTGGGAAATAAAGATGCAATTAAATTCCCAAGAGTTGTCATCGATGATGAAACATTGGATTTTAGCTTTAGTGGTTTGAAATCTGCTGTATTAAACTATATACACAATAACGATCAGAAAAATGAAAAAATAAATGTAGAGGATGTTGCTGCGAGTTTTCAGCAGGCTGTTGTTGAAGTTCTTGTATTAAAAACAATAAAAGCCGCGAGACTTAAAGATTGTAGTACAGTCGCACTTGCAGGAGGGGTTGCATCAAATTCATGCTTAAGAAAAATGCTTCAAGATGAATGTTCAAAGAATAATTATAAATTTACAAAACCTTCACCAATTTTATGCACGGATAATGCAGCCATGATTGGATGTGCCGGGTATTATAAATATTTAAATAATCAATTTGCAGATTCTTCATTAAATGCAATGCCAAATTTGGAACTTGCAAATTAATAAACAGTTAAATATAAAAAAAGTATCAACAGCTGTTGATAAAGCTGTTGATACCTGTAATACTGCAGAAAAGTTATACACAGCTTATCAACAAAGGGTGGATAACTTTTATTATTTTTCTAAAATTTCAGTCCATTGTGTGTATAAACTTTCTAAGTTGCTTTTGTAAGTGTTTAAATTTTCATTTAATTCAATAATTAGAACTTTATCAGAATATGTCGATGGTTGACATAATGCAAGTTCTAATTCAGAAATTTTATTTTCATGCATTTCTATTTCTTCTTCAAGTTTTTTTAATATTTTTTCTCGCTGCTGTCTATCCTTAATATTTTCTCTTTCCTTTTTCTTTTCGGCATTTAGTTGCGTCTTTGTTTTAGATACAACAATTTCGTCGTCCTCTTCCTCAAGTTCAGCTTTTTTTTGAATATAGTAATCATAATTGCCTAAATACTGGAACACACCATCTTTTGACATGTCATATATTTTATTTGCAACTTTGTTTAAAAAGTATCGGTCATGAGAAACTACCAATATAGTTCCTTCATAATTTAATAGAGCGTCCTCTAAGACCTCCTTTGAATCTATATCTAGGTGATTTGTAGGTTCATCCATCAATAAAAAGTTAGCATTGGATGTCATAAGTTTCAATAATGACAGCCTTCCTTTTTCTCCGCCGCTTAAATCACTTATTATTTTGTACATATCGTCACCGTTAAACAAAAATTGCGCAAGCATGGTTCGTATTTCATAGTAATTTAAATTAGGATTGTAATCCCATATTTCATCTATCACTGTACTTTCGCTGTCAAGATTAGTCTGTTCTTGATCATAGTAACCTATATGCACATAATGTCCGATATTTACTGTTCCTCTGAATTCATATAACTTATTTGCTATTACTTTTAATAAAGTTGATTTTCCTATTCCGTTTGGACCAATTATCCCTACTCTTTCACCCTTGTAAATATTTAAAAATATATTGTTAAAAACCTGATGCTCATTGTAGTTTACAGATAAATTTTCAACTGAAAGTACATCTCTCCCGCTTTTTACTTTTGGGGTGAACCTAAGTTTAACTCTTTTTGAATCTACGGTTGGTTTATCCATTTTTTTTATTTTATCCAAAGCTTTTTGCCTACTGAAGGCCTGTCTTATATTACGTTTACTCCCATAAGCATGAAGCCTCTTAATCATTTCTTCCTGACGTTCAATTTCTTTTTCATACTCATCATACTGTCTCAATTCCTGTTCAAGTTCAGTTTTTCTCTTTTTCATAAATTCTGAGTAATTACCGTTATATGTTTTAAGGCTTTTGTTTTCCATAAGAAAGATTCTGTCCACGGTATTGTCTAAGAAGTATCTGTCATGTGAGATTAATATGACTGCACCTTTGAAATCCTTGATATACTTTTCAAGCCATGATATAGCATTAATATCTAAATGGTTGGTAGGTTCATCAAGAAGAAGTATATCTGCCTTTTCTAAAAGGAGTTTTGCTAGCATAACCCTACTTTTTTGCCCACCGCTCAATAAATTTATAGGTTTATCAAATTCAACATCAGAAAAACCTAAACCTCTCAGCACTCCTCTTATTAAGCTTTTGAAACTGTAACCTTCTTTTTCTTCAAACTGCTCGCTCATTCTAGCATAAGAATCCATAAGTTCTGCAAGATCTTCCTGATTGTCGCTTTCAGTGAAGCTGCTTATTTTATGTGATAAATTATGAAGAGATTCTTCTAATTTTATTACATCATCAAATATAGTTAGCATTTCATCCATAATTGACATATTGCTTTCAATATTTGTATTTTGCCTAAGATATCCAAGTTTTTTACCTTTAGCCTTATATATTTCCCCAGAATCGAGTTCTGAGTTCTCCGTCAATATTTTAAATAACGTAGTCTTGCCAGCTCCATTTAGACCTATTAATCCTACTCTTTCATTGTCATTTATTGTAAATGATATATTTTCAATAATATTATCAACCACATAAGCCTTTGAAACATTATTGCATGATAAAACTATCATAATTATTCCTTTCTATTTTAATGCATGAAAATAAATACTGTATAATTATATCAGCTATTTATTGATTTTTCAATTATATTAAATGTATATCAATATCTGATTCTGTCAGCCATCATTTTCATATTTTCTAATAAGTTATATATATTTTTTTTTATAAAAACAACTGTTTTGGCATCAAGGGCATTTCCTTCAAATAATATATAATTTTGATTGTTTAAAAAGGTAATGACACTTTCCAATACATTAGAAAAATCTGTTTCAGACTGAAATGTTTCCATATGTGAAGATTCAGCAACACACAAAAGAAAATCTGTTGACACCTTAAAGTAATCAGCAATTTTGACGATAATATCAATAGTAGGTTTCCTCTTCCCATTTTCGTATAAAGAAATTGATGATTCGGAAATATTTAAAGCTTTGCTTAATTCTTTAGATGTAAGATTATTTAAAATGCGCAGGTAGCGAATCCTTTTTCCTATATTCATATATTTTTCCTCAAGTTAGATTAGTTTACATTATAATGCAGAATATAACTAAAAACAACAAATATTTACAAATTGTAAAACAATTATATAAATATTGACAAATTGTAAAGCTAGGTTTATTATATTCTTAATAAGAGGTAGGGAGGATGACATGATAAGAGACAAAATATCAGAAGTTAATTTTTTTGTTGACAATTATGTTAACATTTTAGAAATTGAAAGTATAGAATTGGAAACTGTTGCAGATCATTTTTATATAGCAGCCGTTATCGGTTGTATAGAAGGAATTATTCAAATTAATAAAGATAAAGATTATTTGACTTTTATTAATATGTATAAGATTAAACAAAGCAGCAGTTATAAATTCATGAGTATATACAGCTTTATTAAAAAAAATAAAGAATATAGTGAATACATAATTAATTATTTTAATATCTGGCATGGAAACAAGTATGAAGTATTTACGTATGATGAGTACAATAAGAAGGATTTAATTAATAATTTCTATGAACTTGCAACTCTTTTAATAGAAGAAAGAGAATTAGCAAAAAACTGTAATGACTATGAAGTATTTAATAATTACAATTTATTTTGCAGCAATCTTTCATCAATGCTCTCTGGTAGTGTGAGCTTTTAAATTATAATTGACAAAAATTTATATTTAGTATAAATTAATATATTATATTCAAATGACCCTCTTGTATAAGAGGGTCATTTAAATATAATTGAAAACATTATCTTTTACTTTTACGAAAGAAAAGATGTTATCGAAAGGAGAATATTATGCCTGTTATTATCCCATCTGCACTTCCGGCTTTTAAAATAATGAAGGATGAAAATATATTTGTTATGAGCAGTGAAAGAGCTCAAACACAGGATATAAGACCACTTGAGGTTGTTTTAGTTAATTTGATGCCTACAAAAATAGAAACAGAAACTCAGTTTGTAAGACTTCTTTCCAACTCTCCCATACAAATAAATGTTGAATTTATTCATACAATAACACACGATGCAAAAAATATATCTGAAAGTCATATGAAAAGCTATTATAAAAGCATTAATGATATAAAAAATAAAAAATATGATGCAATGATTGTTACAGGCGCTCCTGTAGAATTAATGGAATTTGAAAAAGTTGATTATTGGGAAGAGTTGAAGCAGATACTCGATTTCGCAGCTGTCAATGTCACTTCAACCATGTTCATTTGTTGGAGTGCTCAGGCGGCTCTTCATTATTATTATAATCTTAATAAAGTGATTTTAGACAAAAAGGTTTTCGGAGTGTTTGAACACGAAAAAAAACATGAAACGTGTATGCTTCTAAATGGCTTTGATGATATTTTTTATGTACCTCATTCAAGACATACTGAAGTAGCTGCTGAGGACATCAAGGGTATAAAAGAATTGATAATTTTAGCAGAATCTAAGGATGCAGGAGTTCACATTGCTGTGACAGATGACTATAGTCAAATTTTTATAATGGGACATTCGGAATATGATCCACTAACTTTAAAAAAGGAATACGACAGAGACATAAATCTTGGTAAACACATTAATATTCCCTTGAATTATTATCCT
Organism: Sedimentibacter sp.; assembly: GCA_029256005.1. GTDB lineage: Bacteria > Bacillota > Clostridia > Tissierellales > Sedimentibacteraceae > Sedimentibacter. The sequence goes on along the minus strand of JAQSYS010000129.1, from coordinate 537 downwards.
AACAATGATCCTTCAAAGGCTCCTTTTGTAAAGTGGAGAAGTCATGCAAACCTGTTGTTTAAAAACTGGATTAATATAATTTATCAGGAAACTCCTTATGATTTAAATGAAATTGGAAAACATCGAACGGATTGGTATCATTCATAACTGATCTTTATGGCTCATAAAATTTACAAATAATAACCTGCCACTATTTTTTTTAATAGAAATGTGATAGAATATTAGATGATTTATTAATTCTATTGTGACTATTGTACTTAAAAGTATAAATAAGGTTAAATATTGTAATTTATTTGGAGGAAATATGGGAAAATTATTTGGCACTGATGGCGTGAGAGGAATTGCAAACTTGGATCTGTCACCTGAACTGGCATACAAGCTTGGGCGTATTGGCGGCTTCTTTTTGACAAAGGGCAAAAAAAGGCCAAAGATGGTTGTGGGAATGGATACAAGAATTTCTGGAGATATGCTTGAAGGAGCATTGTCATCTGGGTTAAACTCAGCTGGTATAGATGTTTTGTATCTTGGAATACTTCC
>JAQSYS010000128.1 GCA_029256005.1 Sedimentibacter sp. | reverse complement strand
TGTACAGAGAATCCTGATATTATTCTATTGGATTTGGGGTTGCCTGATATGGATGGAATTGAAATAATTAACCAAGTTAGAAATGTTTCTGATATACCGATTATAATTGTATCAGCAAGAGAACAGGAAAGTGATAAAATTACTGCACTTGATGCAGGAGCAAATGATTATTTGACTAAACCATTCTCAATGGGAGAATTGTTAGCAAGAATACGTGTAATGGAAAGATTAATTGAAAGAGGTATTTCATATGAAACTGATAGTGTATATAAATTTGACTATTTAACAGTTGATATTGAAAAGCACAGGGTTTATGCAGATGATACCGAGGTTCACCTGACACCTATAGAATTTAAACTGTTGGTTTTACTGATAACTAACAGAGGTAAAGTTATAACTCACAGCCAAATATCAAAAGAGGTTTGGGGGTATGGTGAAACAGGGGACTCAAAAAGCATAAGAGTTTTTATGGCAAGCTTAAGAAGAAAAATTGAAAAAGACAGTTCTAATCCAAAATTTATATTAACTGAAATCGGAGTAGGGTATCGTTTTGCTGATGATTATAAAAATGACACAATCAAATAGAATGTGTCATTTTTTATTTATATATTGTCAGTAAATTTTAAAACTTCCATAGACCTTCCAATAACAATAATTTGATCATCTTCCTTGAAAATATAATCAGCCTTAGGCATAGTCATTATGCTGTTGCCGTTTTTTATAAGAAGTATGTTGATATGATATTTTTTCCTAACATTTACTTCTTCTATGCTGTTACCAGCCCAACCTGGCATAATTGGAATTTCAAATATAGAATATTCATTAGTTATTGAAAAGTAATCTAAAATATTGTCTGCGCTGCAACGTACTGCAAGTTTTTCAGCCATATCTTTATCAGGGTAAACAACCTCATCAGCTCCGTTTCTTAATAGAAATTTAGCTTGTATATCTCTGCTCGCTTTTGAAATTACATACTTAGCTCCTAAATCTTTTAAAAGTGAGGTTATTTCTAAGGAAGATTGAAAAGTATCACCGATGGTAACAAAACATATGTCAAAGTTGCTTACTCCAAGTGCTTTTAAAACATCTTCCTTTGTGCAATCTCCTATCTGAGCATCAGTAACTAATGTTGACATCTCATCTATTATTGTAGCGTCCTTATCAACTATCATAACATCATTTTTCAGTTCTGACATTTTAAGTGCCAAATGACGTCCAAATGCACCCATTCCTATAATTAAAATTGATTTCATAATATCTCCTATCCAATAACAATTTTTTCAAATGGCCTGCTCAGAGGAGAAGGCTCCTTTTTTTCTGCTAAAACAGCAGCTATGGATAATACACCTACCTTTCCGCCGTACATTAGCAAAGTTATTATAAATTTTGAAAATGTATTAAGTAGCGGTGTTATTCCTAAGGTTAATCCAACAGTACCAATTGCAGAAAATACTTCAAACATAACTTCTTTTATAGAGAAATTCTGATTAATGCTTATGAGCATGATAGCAGCAAAAGCCACAGACATATATATTACTGTAATTGAGCTTGCTTTTTTCAAAGTGTCCGTTTCAAGTCTTCTTTTGAAGATAGTTATATCAGAACTTTGCTTTGCAGAAGATAGAGCAGTAATTATGAGTGTAACGAAAGTAGTTGTTTTAATACCTCCTGCTGTGGAACCAGGACTTCCACCTATTATCATTAATATTATAGTTAATAAGCTACCGCCTTCTGACAATTGTGAAAGATTTAATGTATTATAGCCAGCGGTTCTAGGGGTTACTGACTGAAACAAAGATGCTAGTATTCTCTCTTTTAAGTTAAAGTTCAGCATACTATGATTCGCTTCAGTTGCAAAGAATATTAATGCTCCTCCAAAAATTAGGAATGAGGTTGTCATGAGGACTATCTTTGTATGAAGCTGATGTTTCTTAAAATTAAAATGATTAATACTAATATCATCCCAGACTACAAAACCGATCCCACCTACTACTATAAGTAGCATTATTGTTGCATTAACAACAACATCATCTAAATAGTTTGTAAGTGATGAAAACTCACCATATTTACCCATCAAATCAAATCCTGCATTGCAGAAGGCAGAAACAGAATGAAATACTCCATTGTAAAAACCTTCCTTTAATCCCATGCTAGGATAAAACCTTATAGTTAATAATAAAGCTCCAATGCTTTCCAATATAAAAGTTCGTATTAAAATTTTCTTTATCAGCAGAACAATACCACCTATTCTTAAAGTATTTGCTGACTCCATCAATAATCTTCTTTCTTTTAGTCCTATTTTTCTTTTTAGAAAAATAGAAAACAATGTAATTACGGTCATAAAGCCAAGACCACCAATTTGTATAAGTATCAATATTATAATTTGTCCAAATAAAGACCAATGCGTATAGGTATCATATATAACTAAGCCAGTTACACAGAATGCTGAGGCTGCTGTAAACAGTGAATCAACAAAAGGTGTTGATATTCCATTTCTTGAAGAAACAGGTAGACTGAGAATTAAACCTCCAAAAACAATTATCAATAAGGTTCCGAATACAATAATTTCTGTATAGTTTAATTTAATACTTTTAATACTAAACATCTTATGCCTCCCTTTTTTTCTGATTATTTAATAGTATAGATACAATGTCAAAGGCTGAAGCATAGCTGTTTATTGTTACGATATGATTGTCATCATATATTTTTTGATTATATTGTTTATTGCATATTGCTATAACATTATTAATTCCCATTATATTTATAGCAATTGTACATGCTGTTAAATTTTCTAAATCATCATTAAATAATGCCAGTACATATTTATATGGATATGATTTGTCAATATCATTAATATTAGGTAATATATCAGCAGATATATTTTGCTTTATTAATAAATCGGAAATTTTTATGCCTATTGTCTCATCTCCCAAAATTAAAGCTTCCAAAGAACTATTAATGCTTTTCTTTGAAACTTGTATTGGTTTAGGGTCAACAATTCTGTAAATATTATCTATAAAAATAAAATTAATGAAAAAAACTGCTATAACCGTTAAAATCATAATTACTTCCATCATAATCTTCCTTTCTATGGAATGATTTTAACATAGTACATATAAATATTTTGTTAAAGTATATAGTAAAATGTTAAGATTGCATAAGTAACACCAGAAATATCTTAACAGAATCTTTATGCCAAACTTTTAAAAATAAATATTATTTTTATTCAAGATTGCTATTTTATATGTACAATTTAGTGACGAATGTTTATGTTCTTAACAGTAGGATATTGACTAAAATGAAATAATTTGATATTATAAGTAAGTATGATGACATGATTTTTAACCTACAATGTTGTAATTTTAACAAAGGATATTAAACTAAAAATTATGTGATATACATTTATAAAAAACATACTTGGAGGGTAAAATGAAAAAATTAATATCTGTTGTACTATGTGCAATGATGCTTTTAAGCATTGCAGCATGTGCAAAAACTCAAACTCCACCTGCAGCTGAAACTTTAACAGGTATCGGAAAAGGTTTTGGAGGAGAATTAAAGGTTACTGTTACAAAAGAAGGGGACAAGATTACAAGCGTTGTAGTTGACTCTCACAGTGAAACAAATGGCGTTGGAACACCTGCCATTGAAAAGCTTCCTGCTAAAATAGTAGAAAAAAACTCTACTGAAGTAGAAGTTATAGCTGGCGCTACATATACTAGCAATGCAATAATTTATGCTGTTAACAATGCGCTTGATCCTGTTAAATATCCGGTACCTACTGAAGAGGTTAAGGAAGTAAAACCTGAAGATGTTACAGCAGCTGAAGTTTATCAAGGGTTTGGACTTGTTAGTACAGGACGTTTAGGACCTGGGAAAGATGATACTGAAACTCCTGTATACAGCATAAATGATGTTTTTGCTCATACACTGTTTGATCAAGACGGTAAGATTCTCGCTCTTTCTGTAGATATATTAGAAGTTGCAACTCCTAACTACGATGGAGATGGAATGCCTCATTTCAGCGGATATCCTGGACAAGGCGGATACAACAACGATGAAAATCATGATGAAAAAGTTGACGGAAAAACAGCTGATACAGAAGAAAACTACTTAGCTGAAGTTGAAGGCTGGGCAACTAAGAGAGAACGTGGTGACAAATATCGTATGAATACTGGTACATGGTCACAACAAATGGATAAATTCGAACAATTATTTGTTGGAATGACTGTAGAAGAAGTTGAACAATGGTTTGAAAAATACACTTCTGATATAAACGGAAGACCATTAAAAGATGGTTCTGACAAACCGGAAGATAAAGCTAAATATGATGCATTAACAGCAGATGAAAAGGCTATGTTAGCAGACGTTATAACAGCTGCTACAATGAGTTTGAATGATGCACATGGAGATATAGTTGGAGCAATAAAAGAATCATTTGAAACTAAAGTTCCATTAACTGATGTAAAAGAAGTTGCTTCTATGGGTACTGCGATTTTAAGTTACCCAAGAGTTGGTCCTGGAAAAGATGACAAAGAAGTACAAGTTTATAGCTTAAACAAAGTATTTGCTAATGCATTGTTTGACAAGGATGGAAAAATTGTTGCATTATTAATGGATCAATTAGAAGTAGCATCTCCAAACTATGATGGAGCAACTATGCCTCACTTTGTTGGATTCCCTGGACAATCATACAACAATGACGAAAATCATGATGAAAAGGTTGATGGCACAATTACTGCTACAGAAGAAACCTTTGTAGCTGATATTGCAGCATGGGAAACAAAGAGAGACCGTGGTGAAGGATACAAGATGGGAACCGGAACTTGGACTGATCAAATTGAAAAATATGAAGAAATGTTTATCGGTATGACAGCTGAAGAAGTTCAAGAGTGGTTTGCAAAATATACATCTGATTTAAACGGAAGACCATTGAAAGATGGTTCTGACAAACCAGAAGATAAAGCTAAATTTGACGCTTTAACAGCAGATGAAAAAGCAATGCTTGCAGATGTAACAACAACAGCTACTATGAGCTTAAAAGATGCTCACGGAGATTTAGTTGGAGCAATTTCAAAAGCATTTGAGCTTAAAGAAGAAATAAGTTTAACAATTAAATAATAAAAATAATGATCATAAGCGGCTATTGAAAAATAGCTGCTTTTTTTGAATTATTAATAATTTATTAATTTTTTAATGATATATTCTAATTTGGTTATACTATTTGTGAAATTTAAATTCATAAATGGAGGCTATTATGAAAAAAATACTTGCATTATTGGTATGTGTACTTATGCTGTTTAGCTTGGTAGCATGTGCTGATGATAATGGAAATGCAGATGAAGGCAATGATGGAGTTGTAGATGAAGCAGCTGACAAAGCAGACGAAGGTACCGCTGATGAGGGTGCAATTGATGATGCTGTAGATGATGCTGTAGATGATGCTGATGATGCGAAAGGTAATATAGATACCGGAAATGGTGATAATAAAACCTTAGAAGGAACTGCACAAGGCTATGGCGGAGAAGTAAAAGTAACTGTAGAAGTTAAGGGTGATGATATTATATCAGTTAATGTTGTTGGAGAAAAGGAAACTCAAGGTGTGGGTTCCAATGCATTAGAACAGCTGCCTGATAAAATAGAAGCAGCAGATTCCACTGACGTTGAAGTTGTTTCAGGTGCAACCGTAACAAGCAATGCCATAAAAGAAGCTGTCG
>JAQSYS010000127.1 GCA_029256005.1 Sedimentibacter sp. | reverse complement strand
CAGGACCAGCTATAAAGGAAAACTTAGATCAAAATATTTATACAGTTGATTATTATAAAATAATACCAGATGAAATGGATATGATATGCGAAGAATTAATATATATGTGTGATGAGCTAAAGTTAGATCTTATTTTAACCAACGGAGGAACTGGATTTTCTAAAAGAGATGTAACTCCTGAAGCAACATTGAAGGTTATTAAGAAACAAACTCCCGGCATACCTGAAGCCATGAGACAAATGTCTCTTGCCATTACTCCAAAGGCAATGCTTTCTAGAGCAACAGCCGGAATTCGAGACAACACATTAATAGTTAATCTCCCTGGTAGCCCAAAGGGAGCAGTTGAAAATTTAAACTTTATTCTTCCGGCACTTCCACACGGAATCGAAATACTGAACGGCACGGGAGGAGAATGTGCCAGATAGGAGTAATAAATGGATTTATTTAATGTGCTTACAGTAAAGGATACTTCAAAATTAATTGATGAAAATTTCAATAATATATTAGAGGGTGAATTGGTAACTCTTCTTGAAGCAACAGGAAGAATATTGAAAAACGATATAATTGCAGAAGAAAATGTGCCTGATTTCAGAAGATCAACCGTAGACGGCTATGCTGTTTATTCGAGAGATGTTTTTGGAGCAAGTGAATCAATTCAATCAATCCTTGATTTAAAAGGTGAAGTTTTGATGGGACTGAAAGCAGAAGGAGAAATTAGCATTCCCGGACAATGCTACTACGTTCCAACCGGAGGTATGCTTCCAAATGGTGCTGACTCAGTAATAATGATTGAGTATACTGAAAAACTGGATGATACTACAATACTAACTTCTAAAGCCACCTCACCTGGTGAAAATGTTATAGAAGTAGGCGAAGATATTAAAAAGAATGAGATAGTAATAAAGAAAGGCACAAAGTTGAGAGCCTATGAAATAGGGGTTCTTTCAAGTCTAGGTTTTTTTGAGGTTGAAGTATTCAGAAAACCTAAAATTGGAATAATTTCTACAGGTGATGAGGTGGTACATCCATCTCAAAGCATTATGCCAGGTCAAATCAGAGACATCAACACTTACTTGCTTTATTCCTTGATAGAAGACAAAGGATGTATACCAGTTAATTATGGCCTCATTAAAGATGAATATGAGTTGTTGAAGAGCACCATGGAAAAGGCTGTTCAAGAGTGCGATATTGTTTTGACTTCAGGAGGAAGCTCAGTTGGAAAAAAAGACAATACACTTAATGTTATAAAAGATTTAGAGGACGGTGAGCTTTTGGTACACGGAATATCCGTAAAGCCAGGCAAACCTACCATTATTGGTAAATCAAAAGAAAAAATAATATTTGGACTTCCTGGACATCCTCTTGCATGCGCTGTGATATTTCAGGTCATGGTAAAGTATTATATTGAAAAAATAACAGAACATAAATATAAAGAATTTCCTGTTACATGCAGGTTTAAACTAAATTATCACAAGGCAAAGGGACGAGAAGAATACCTTCCTGTTACTATAGATGAAAAAGGAAATGAATTAATTGCTTCACCCGTATTTGGAAAATCAGGACTTATTACCAGCTTTTCCAAGGCATGGGGTTATATAAAAATTGAAAGAAACGAAGAAGGCATCAAGGAAGGTCAAATTGTAAACGTGTATAAGTTTTAGGAGGGATAAAATGCAAAATGTCTATTTGTCCAATTATGAACTAGATGAAGCATTAAATATTTATTTAGATAAACTTGGACCATTAAATAAAGAAACAGAAATATTAAATACTTGGGATGCTAACGGAAGAGTAACATCAAAAGCAATATTTGCTAAATTATCATCTCCTCACTATAATTCATCGGCAATGGACGGCATTGCCAGCAAAAGCGAAAAAACATTTACTGCATCTGATAGGAATCATATACTTCTCACGGAAGAGACTGATTATATTGTCGTAGATACAGGAGACCCAATACCAAAAGAATTTGATTGTGTTATAATGGTTGAGGATTTAATTAAGGTTGATGAAACACATGTTGAGATTTACCAAAGTGCAGCACCATGGCAAAACATAAGGCCTTTAGGAGAAGACATAGTAGAAAATCAACTTATTGTTCCTTCAAATCACAAGATTAGACCGGTTGATATCGGAGCATTAATTGCTGGAGGAATAAACGTTCTGGAGGTTTATAAAAAACCATCAGTTGGAATAATTCCAACAGGTACAGAAATTGTTGAACCAGGAACTGAGCTAAAGGTTGGAGATATAATTGATTTCAATTCAAGAACTTTTTCAGCACAAGTAAGTGACTGGGGTGGAATACCAAGACGGTACAATATTGTTAAGGATGATTATGAGCTTATAAAACAGACTGTATTAAAGGCAAGTGAAGAAAACGACATGGTTTTAATAAATGCAGGATCATCAGCGGGTCGTGAGGACTTCACATCATCAGTTATTAGTGACATAGGGGAATTGGTTATACACGGCGTGGCAATAAAACCAGGAAAGCCTGTTATGATGGGAATGATAAATAAAAAGCCAATTATAGGAATACCCGGCTATCCTGTTTCAGCTTATTTTGTAATGGAAGAAATTGCAAAGCCTATTATTTACAGTTTTCAGGGGCTTGAAACTGGAGATAAAAAAATCGTTGAAGCAACTCTTACAAGACGTTGCATGTCTTCCTTGAAGTACCATGAGTTTGTTAGAGTTAAGCTTGGCTATATCGGTGACAAATACGTTGCAACACCATTGACAAGAGGAGCAGGCGCGACCATGTCACTTGTTAATGCAGATGGGGTTTTAGAAATAGATCAAAGTATTGAAGGAATAGAAGCAGGCACTAAAGTAAAGGTTAGATTATTGAGCCCTGAGGAGAAGGTTAAAAATACCTTGGTATGTATTGGAAGTCATGACCCAATAATTGATATAGCTGCTGATATTATGCATAGTAAAAATAAAAAATATTTCCTATCTTCCTCTAATGTTGGAAGCACAGGTGGCCTAATGGCTTTAAAAACCGGCGAGACGCATATGGCTCCAACACATTTGTTAGATATGGCAACAGGTGAATATAATGCTTCTTATTTGAAAAAATATGTGCCAGGCAAAAAAATTGCATTGGTTAAATGTGTAAACAGGATTCAAGGGTTTATGGTTGCGAAAGGTAATCCGAAAAATATCAATAAGTTTGAAGATCTTTCAAGAGAAGATGTTAAATTTGTTAACAGACAAAGAGGTTCCGGAACAAGACTTCTTTTGGATTATAATTTAAATAAATTAAATATTGATTTAAATAGAATAAACGGTTATTTCAGAGAAGAATTTACACATCTTGCAGTGGCAGCAGCAGTTGAGGCAGGGGATGCAGATGCAGGGCTTGGAGTTTATTCAGCAGCATCTTTGATGGGGCTTGATTTTGTGCCTGTGTGCAATGAAGAATACGACTTGGCAATTCCATTAGAGTACTTAGATTCTGATATAATTAAAGAGTTTATTGAAACTATAAAATCAACTGAATTCAAGGAAAAGCTTGATGAACTTGGCGGATATGATTACTCAAATGCTGGCACAATTATTTTACAAGGAGCAGACTAATGCTTGATAAAAAAGGAAGAAACATAGATTATTTAAGGGTGTCCCTTACTGATAGATGCAATTTAAGATGTATTTATTGCATGCCGGAAGACGGTATAGATAAAATATGCCATGAGGAAATATTGCGCTTTGAAGAAGTGGAAAAAGTAATTACAGCATGTGCAGCCCTTGGTGTTAAAAAAGTCAGATTTACAGGAGGAGAGCCTCTTGTTTTGAAAGGGTTAGACAAGCTAATAAAGCATACAGCTTCAATGCCTGATATAAATGACATTTCACTGACAACAAATGGAATGCTCCTTGCTGACATGGCTGATGATTTAAAAAAAGCAGGTTTAAAGCGAGTAAATATTAGTCTCGATACATTACAGAGTGATAAATTTAAAAAGATTACTAGACATGGAGATATAAACAAAGTTTTCAGTGCGATTGAAAAATGCTTAAGCCTTGATATGGTACCGGTAAAACTTAACGTTGTTTTAATGAAGAATGTCAATGATGATGAAATAGGCGATTTTATTAAACTTACTATGGATTCTCCTATTCAAGTGAGATTCATAGAGCTCATGCCTATCGGTGAAGGACAAAAATATTTTGACAAATGCAGCATGAAGGTTGAAGAAATAATTGAAAGATTTCCTGAATTAGTACCAATCCAGGATGACAGCAGAGTGGCATCGGTTTATAAAATGCCTGGTGCTATAGGCTCTATAGGACTTATAAGTCCTGTAAGCTGCAAGTTCTGCTCTGATTGCAACCGCATACGTCTGACATCAACAGGTACTATTAAACCATGTCTACATTCAGCGGAGGAAATTAATTTGAAGCCATATTTAAATGATGAGCAAAAATTAATTGATGTTATTAAAAATGCTGTTTATAATAAACCTGAGGAACATCATTTGGAGACTGAAGGAAAAAGCGATACAGACAGAATGATGTTTCAAATTGGAGGTTAAAATGGAATTAACTCATATCAATGAACAAGGCAGAGCCAAAATGGTTGATGTCAGTGAAAAACAAGATACATTAAGAGAAGCAGTTGCTTACGGCTGTGTGTATATGAAAAGAGAAACATTGGAAAGAATAAAAGAAGGAAGCATAAAAAAAGGTGATGTTCTTTCAGTTGCACAGGTTGCAGGAATAATGGGAGCAAAAAAAACCTCTGATATTATTCCAATGTGTCACCCGATTATGATTTCAGGATGCGACATAAATTTTGCTTTAGACTTTGAAGAAAATAAAGTTGAAATAACTGCAACAGTTAAAAATTCCGGTCAAACAGGTGTTGAAATGGAAGCATTGACGGCAGTTTCAATTGCAGGACTCACTATTTATGATATGTGCAAGGCTATTGATAGAGAAATGATAATATCTGATGTAATGCTAATGAAAAAATCAGGCGGTAAATCAGGAATTTTTGAAAGAAAATAGAGATGCATGGATAATAATATATTTTAAATATAAAAATTATTGGGAGATAAAAAGATGGCAAAAGTATTAGCTGTAAATATAAGTGAAACAAAGGGAGTTCCAAAAGAACCGATTGAAAAAGGGTATTTTGAAATCAATCATGGTCTTGTTGGTGATGCACATGCAGGCAACTGGCATAGACAGGTTAGCTTGTTAGCTCAAGAAAGTATCGATAAGTTAGACAAAGAAAAACTAAATGGATTGTGTGTTGGAGCATTTGCAGAAAACCTTACAACAGAAGGGATAATACTATATGAACTTCCAATAGGAACTAAGCTGCAAATAGGTGAAACAGAAATGGAAGTTACTCAAATAGGAAAAGAATGTCATATGGGTTGTGCTATAAGAAATCTTGTAGGCGATTGCGTTATGCCGAGAGAAGGTATATTTACTAAAGTTTTAAAGCCAGGTTGGATTAAAGCCGGAGATGAAATAGTTGTCTTGAAGTAATATCTGATATTGATAACACATGAAAAAAATTATAATTGAGTAGAAGTGAATAAATACCTTAAAATTAATCACAATATATTCGAGGTGATTTTATGGCAAAAGCAGGTATGAGAAGACCAGACCCACGAGAACCGCATGGAACCGAAAGCAATAAAAAACAACATTTTGCAAAAAACGAACAAGCGCCTGTACCTGAAATACAAGGGAAAGCAAAAACAGGGCATGAAAAAGCCAAACAAATTATCATTAATGCAATTCATCACAA
>JAQSYS010000126.1 GCA_029256005.1 Sedimentibacter sp. | reverse complement strand
AATCGATTAATGTCGATAATTCAAAAATGTTAGGAAATCAAGTTGCAAAAAATTCATTTCACCTTTATAATCGTACTCATATTGGTATTCGCTTTATCAGTGAATCTCTTGGTGCAAAAGTAGAATGGTTGCAAGCGTCCCGTCAGATAAATATAAAAGACGGAGATATTGAGATGGTTCTCACTATTGGTGAAAAAGTTGCTCTTGTGAATGGACTTAATGTTGATCTTGATAGCGAATGTGTTATACTTCCACCAGGCCGTACCTTTGTTCCTTTGCGTTTTATAAGCGAAACATTAGGAGCAATAGTAGACGATGATGAGGAGAGTAATATAATTACAATTATAAGGTAATGAATTTAAACAGCTGAAATGACTGAAACCATATATCATTTTAAAAGTGACTTGTTCTAATAAGCAAGTCACTTTTGTATAGAATATGTTAATATTATATAAAAAGAACAAAATCAATGTATATTTCTAAATCATTGATAGAGAGCCAGCTTTCTTTTATGCAATAAGATGGGCTTTTGGATTAAAAATAAAAAGAATTATAATGCAAATCAGAACAGGCAAATTAAGTCTGTTTTTTATTTGCATTAAAATAATTGTTGCTGTATAACAATTTATCAGAAAAAAGGTGAAAATTTTTTTCTTTGTATTTTATATGGAAATTTGGCTAATTTGCAAATTGTTGGAAATTATGTTATACTTAATATAAGAGTACATTTTGTGTGTCATATACAAAATGTTAAAGAATTATTTTTTAGTACATCTTATTGTTTTGGTAGATGCCTCTTTATTTAGATAAATAGGAGCGCATTCTATAAAATATTAAATAGGAGGAAAAAATGGATCATAAAAAAGATGTTAAAGTTGGAATTGGTTTTGCGACAGGAAGAAAAAGTTTTAAAAAAGTTCTGAGAAGTTATATACACAGTTGGAAAGAATCAGGATTGGTAGATGATAAAAATATATTATTAAATATTTTTGTAGCATATGATCTTACTTACAATAAAACAAATAAAAAGGATTATGTCAACATAAATCCAGAATTAGCAATGGAAATTGATGGAACAATATTTATTGGCAGCGACGATATAAATCATGAAATTGATTATTTAGTTAACGAGGAAGTACTTGACCATACAGAAGCAAAAAAGATTTTTGGTAAGGGATATGCTTCGCAACGTAATGCCATAATTTATAGTGCTATTAAAAATGGTATGGATTATCTGATTTTTTTGGATGATGATGAATATCCTGTTGCAGTTACAAATACACGTAAAAATGCAGTGTGGGGAGGTCAGCACGTTCTTTCAACCCATATTAAGAACATTAAACAATCAGACATTACTCATGGATATCATTGTGGGTATATATCACCAATACCATATGTGGATTTTAATGATATTATGACAGAGGATGATTTTCGCTTATTCGTTGAAGCAATAAGTAACGATATTTTAAACTGGAATAATGTAAAGAAAGTAATGAACAATGGTGGAGTGACATATGCGGATACTGAAATATTAGTCAGTGACAAAACAAAAGAGGTCATGGAAATTAATCATTCCAAATTTATTTCTGGTGCGAACTTGGGTATTAATCTTACGGATCCGCTAAGGATTTTTCCGTTTTATAATCCTCCTAAAGCAAGAGGAGAAGATACTTTCCTAAGCACATGCTTAAGTGAAAGAAAGGTTATTAAGGTACCTTGCTATACTTTTCATGATGGTTTTTCTACTTATAGTCACCTTTTAGAAGGAGTGCTACCAATTAGTTTAAAATTCATCAAAGCAGATAATAAAAAAATAGTTGATAGATTTTATAAGGCATGCATTGGCTGGATTAGATATAAACCACTATTGTTGTTTATCACGCAACCAGATAGTTATGAGGAAAAAATAGAAGAGATTCGAGAACAATTAAAAGAGGTTTTACCTAAGGTGTGCTCATATTTTGGACAACCAGATTTCATTAAAGTATTGACTGAACTTGAAAAGTATGATAGAAATGTAAAAAAACATTATATGGACTTTATTGAAACACAGCGTATTTGGGGAAATATAATGAAACACTTTGCAGATAGAGATAGTATATCAAAAACCATATAAAATAAGCAGCGCCTGATATCTGTTATACTCGATATCAGGCGCTACTTATTTTCTTGGATACCCATCCAATACCTCTCGGTAATGTAATTCAACATACAATATACTTAATTACTACCCTACCAATCTATCTACTCTTGTACGGCTTATTCGATTTATATATCTAACTGTTAACGGGTTAGAACACGATTGAACCAATACAACTGGTAATTTTATTGACTTCGTTAGAATTAAAGTAAATTGATGTTGTTTGATATGTATACCCAAGAATATTTTCTTTAAACATAAATATTTTATATCTTAAAAATAATTATGAAAAGTGATAAATTAATTTTGTGTAGAAGTTTTACTAAAAATTGGGTATTATATATTAAGATGAAAATAGAAAAATCACTTATTAAAGGAGTATCAAAAATGTCTATTGTAAGTACATTCATTGTCCCGCATCCGCCATTAATCATCCCGGAAATAGGTGGCGGTCAGCAAATAAAAATTGAAAAGACTGTTAAGGCATATGATGAAATTGCAAAAATAATTGAATCAATAAGACCTGAAACAATAATTATTACTACACCTCACAGTATAATGTATTCTGACTATATTCATATATCTCCCGGACAAGGTGCTAAAGGTAACTTTAAAGAATTTGGTTATGAAAATATAAAATTCGAAGTAAAGTACGATACTGAATTTGTTAACTTGTTAAGTGAATTAGCCATAAAATATGAAATTCCTGCTGGTGTAATGGGTGAGAAGAAGAAATCATTAGATCATGGAACAATGATACCTCTTCATTTTATTAACAAATATTTTAATGATTACAAAATAGTCCGTATTGCGATTTCTGGGCTATCATTAATTGAACACTACAATTTCGGCAAATGTATTGCAGAGGCTGCAAATTCACTAAATAAGAAAATTGTGCTTATTGCAAGCGGAGATTTATCTCATATGCTAAAGGATGAAGGACCATATGGCTTTACTGAGGAAGGTCCAATTTTTGACAAAGAAGTTACATCTGCAATGAAAAGCGGCGATTTTATGAGCTTTTTAAATTTTGACGAAGAGTTTTGTGAAATAGCCGCTGAATGTGGTTTGCGCTCTTTTATAATAATGGCAGGATCACTCGATGGAAAAGCTGTGAAGCCGGAGCTGCTTTCATACGAAGGACCTTTTGGTGTGGGATATGCAGTTGCATCCTTTGAAGTAACAGGTGAAGATGATAAAAGGTGCTTTGGTAAAATATATAATGATGCTGAAAATGAAAGATTGAACTTAATCAAGTTAAATGAAGATAAATATGTAAGCTTGGCAAGAAAATCATTGGAGGGATATATTGTTAATGATGAAAAGATTAGCAGACCCAAAGATTTACCTAAAGATTTGATGGATAACAAAGCAGGAGTCTTTGTATCTTTATATTTGAATGGGCAGCTAAGAGGGTGTATTGGTACAATATCACCTACAACAGATTCAATAGCAGATGAAATAATACAAAATGCCATAAGTGCTGGGTTAGAGGATCCTCGATTTAATCCTGTAAGCAAGAATGAATTGAATAAAATTGAATATTCTGTTGATGTATTAGGAGATGCTGAGCCGATTAATTCCATAGAAGAACTTGATCCTATCAGATATGGAGTAATAGTAACTAAAGGAAGAAAGAGAGGTCTCCTTCTGCCTAATTTAGAAGGAATTAATACTCCTGAAGAACAGGTGAGCATTGCACTTAAGAAGGCAGGCATCAGCCAAAATGAGGATTACAACATGGAAAGGTTTGAGGTGATTAGACATAAATGAGCAAAGTAGAATGTAATGTATGCCATCATCATTGCAAGCTAGCTGAAGAACAAATAGGTTTATGTAATGTAAGAATTAATAAAAACGGTGAGATTATTGCTGATAATTACGGCGTGATTACAAGTATTGCACTTGATCCTATTGAAAAGAAACCTCTTAGACATTTTTATCCTAGAAGCAAAATACTTTCAGTAGGGAGCTTTGGGTGTAATTTAAAATGTTCTTTTTGCCAAAATTTTGAAATTTCTACAGTTGGAAAAAATGATATAAAAACACAACATGTATATCCTGAGGATTTAATACAAGTTGCTATTGATTTAAAGCCAAGAGGAAATATAGGTATAGCATTTACTTACAATGAACCATTGGTCGGTTATGAATATGTAAGAGATTGTGCAAAGCTAGTAGAAAAAAATGGGTTGAAAAATGTGGTAGTTACAAACGGATGTTTCTGTGAAGAACCTATGCTAGAATTGTTGGATTATATTAATGCTTTTAACATTGACCTGAAAGGTTTTACGCAAGGTTTTTATGAAGAAATCGGTGGAGATCTGGAAACAGTAAAAAAGTTTATACAGCTAGCTTCTAAAAAGTCACACATAGAAATTACTACACTAATAATACCTGATGAAAATGACACTGAAAGAGAAATTTCAGAACTATCAAAATTTATATCTAGTATAAATAAAGATATTCCGCTTCATATATCTAGATTTTTTCCATGTTATAAAATGAATTTGAAAAGTCCGACGGAAGTTAGAAAGGTTTATGAGCTTGCTGATATTGCTAGAAAGCAGCTAAATTATGTTTATGAAGGAAATTGCTGAAAAGAGAACTCCTAAATCTTAGGAGTTCTTTTAAGGCTCGTTTTTTACACAGAAGAAATATTTTAAGGTATTGTTCATTATTTGTAGAGATAATATCCGTTTAGGAGGTAATCCTCATTATATTTTCTTGAAAGTTGTAAAAGATTGTTCTTTACAGATTTTAATTCTTTATCACCTGTACTAAACTTTGCTAATATTCTTTCAAACCTCTTTTTTTCAACTTCCGAAACTTTGTCCTTAAAGTATCCCCACACATGTTGTGCAGCGTTAACAGCATTACCGGTAACAACGGGCATATCAGATACTGTTTCAATCATGCGATACATTTCTAAGGCAGGGTATGAGTTTTTATCTCGTAATAATTGTCTGATTTTGTTATATGTTTCCGGAGAGCGCTCTAAAACAAAATACTTATAACGTGCCCATTCGACTTCCAACATGCTGATTCCTCTGCTTGAAACACAGTTTATGCACTTTAAAGCAGAAATATTTTTATCCTTGACCTCCAGCATAATATCAATATTCATTCCTTTAAGCTGTTTGTAGTATTCCATAAACTTATCAATACAGATCGTTTCTGAATGAGCACCAGGTTTCTTCAAATTGTTCTGTTGAGAATAATGCACCTTCTGTAAACCATCACTTTTATCCCAAGTAGCTGCGCATTTCTGAATCCAGTCTATATCTGACATGCGCGTATCAGCAGGATTTACTGCATTGTGCAGATTATCATACACTACAGGAATTTCAGCTATAGATGATGTTTCGAGTACATCTATAATATTAAATGAAATATCGTCGTTTTCGAGTACCAGTCGCTTACGAACATTACAATCTAATTCATTATAACGTGAAATAAACCGATTTTTGGCTTGTATCTTATCTCCATAAGCGCCACCGAGATGTAGGATTATCTTGTGCTCTGAACCAAGGCCCATGCAATCAAGTACATTAGTGTGATAATTAAGATCTTCCATAGCTCTTGCTGCAACTAACTTATCAGGTGAATTGAGGACAGTATATTGGCCAGGATGCATTGAAACTC
>JAQSYS010000125.1 GCA_029256005.1 Sedimentibacter sp. | reverse complement strand
CATATTAACTCCTCCTAATTTTTATTTAAGAACCCTCACAACGCGTTCAAAGATTACTGTTGGGTTCTGGAAATCTTTTTTTATGTACAATAAAAAACCTACTTTCAGAAATAAGAAAGTAGGTTAAATTAACCAACACTTTCTTATCTCTCAAACCTTTTGGTTTGCAGGAATTAGCACCTCGAATTTACATTCAGGTTGCCGTGCTTCATTGGGCCAGTCCCTCCACACATCTTGATAAGAATAAATATTCAATTTTACGTTAAATCTAGATATTAAAAATGTCTGCTTTCAAAGATAAGAAAGCAGACATTAAATATCCATATCGTTTCTTATCTTTCAAACCTTTCTGGTTTGCAGGATTTAGCACCTTGAATTTACATTCCGGTTGCTGTGCTTCATCGGGCCAGTCCCTCCGCATCTCTTTATAAGACTTTTTAATATTAAGTTTTTCTTATGATAATACACCCTTTGATACTTGTCAACTGTTTTTTCATTTATTTTTTAAAAAATTTACAGTTCACGAAAACCAATCACAATTTTCGTCATATACTTCTTAA
The DNA here is from genome assembly GCA_029256005.1 of Sedimentibacter sp. Taxonomy (GTDB): domain Bacteria; phylum Bacillota; class Clostridia; order Tissierellales; family Sedimentibacteraceae; genus Sedimentibacter. Next base: position 5,226 of record JAQSYS010000125.1, on the reverse strand, counting down.
ATTTCGATAATTTCATACTCCATAGTTCCTAACCCGATTTTTTCTGCATGCATAAGAGATTTTCTGCCCTTTTCAAATAGATTTCTTCCGCTTTTTTCCTGAACTAAATCTAGGCATGCAGTATCCAAGGCAACAGGATCTTTACCGGCTAGAATGCCAATATTATCTACAATTGGTTTCATTACTGTACCGGAACAGTCACAATCCTTAGTAATATTATGAACAAAAGTAATGTAGATAATATCCTTTCCTTTTGATGCTCCATAAGCATACTCTGAAAGTTTTTCAAGAAAATTAGATCCTCCCCAAGTGTTTTCAATTGCACCTTGAGGACAAACTGCAATACATCCTGCACAACCAATGCATTTACTCTCATCAATTACAGCAGTATCCTGATTTTGAATAGCTCCAAAGTTGCATTTATTCGCACAAATACCACAAGATATGCATTTATCAGCATCCACTACAGGAGATATCCCCGAATGCTGCTCCAATTTTCCAGATCTTGCAGCAAAACCCATAGCAAGTTGTTTTATCGCTCCGCCGAATCCTGCCGCTATATGTCCCTTAAAATGGCTCATTACAATAAATTGTTTGAATTTTCCATATCCCTTGCCTATTTTACATTTTTTAATATATTCTTTATTTATTTCTATTTCATCATATTCTGTTCCAATGTCCCCGTCTGCAATTAGTATTGGAATCTGTGTAAAGCCATGAGACTTTGCTGTTTCAATATGAAGCTCTGTTGTAGTCCTAGACCCCCTATACAGCACGTTAGTTTCTATATAAGACGGAGATACCCCGATTTCTTTTAGATAATTTATTGTTTCATCATAACATTTCGCAGGGATAAATGTTTTATTTCCTTTCTCGCCAAAATGAACTTTTATAGGAACTTCTTTTTCAAACTTATGTCCATCCTCTGATACTATTTTTTTTAAAAGTTCCAAAGCATCTTTGCCAAGCTGATTATAATCTGCTTCTGAATTTTTAATAAAGTACACTTTACTCATCACAATACCTTCTCTTTTCAGTAATATTTAAATATATTTTTTGTTCTTGTTTTTCAGGTTTAATTATTTCATAATGTTATTATTTCCATCATATAAAATGATAAACACTCTCTTCCGATATTTATCGCCACCATCTGAAATACAAAATACATTATAACACTAAACTATAAAGATTAACATTGTCTTCCAAAAATAAAAATTCCCCAAAGTTACGAAATTTTCTTTGGGTTTTTCAAGTTTTAAAATTTTTCTGTATCTAAAGTACAATTACCCTAACTATTACAAAAATTAAATTTCTACCATTCATTATCTTAAAAGAGGCATAAACCCGGTTAATTTATTTACCTTTTTCTTTTCTCCATAAATGGCTACTCCCAAGTATGTGTACTCCTGCTCCGGCAATAATACTGCTTTAGATATATATTCACAATACACGTTACAACATTGTGCTACATCAGAAAAATCAACAACCACTAAGTCACTATACTCTGGTGCATAAAGCCGCTCCCTCAATTCCTTTAACATGTCCTTATTGCCTTTTAGCATTGAAATAGGGATTGTTATTATACCCAAGTGTGTTTTATGAGTGGCATCAGAAACATCTTCTCCGACTTGATCCGGAATGTGCTTCCCCAATGTTACCCCTAAGATTGCAGAAGTATTGGCTATGACACCGATTGGTAGTTCCGAATCTATAATCATTACACATTTCATATCATAATCATTCATTTCAAGTTCTCCTTTGTTTAATTAAAATCTTATTAACAGCCCTGCTACTTAACAACAATTCCTAATACAGCAATTATCTAACTCAAATATCTTTGAAAATGTTCATATATTGTTTTGGTGTGAGACCAATAAACTTCTTAAAAAAATTCGAAAAATGACTCTGGTCAGTAAAACCTGTCTGCAATGCTACATCAATTGGTAATTCACCCTGTTCCAAAAGCTTTTTTGCTTTGTCAATGCGTATGGTTTCTAAATAGCTATATGGTGTTATACCTTTCTGTTTTGTAAAAGAACGCAGTAAATAATATTTGCTCAATCCGGTTAGATTACTTAAGTCGTCTAATGTTATGCGTTTCATATAATTCTTCTCTAAAAAATCACAGATAATCTTGGCTTCCATACTTTGTTCAGATTTTGGTGATGTCTCTTCTTGTTCTGTATATTCTTCAATTAACTGCTCTAAAAGCAAAAAAAATATTTCTTCTTTTCTAAAATCCTTCTCCTCCTGCATAATCACCAAATGCAGATCTCTTAATATCGGAACCAATTCACTATGAAAAACAACTGGCGTTATAAAACAAGGCAAATAGTCCCTTCCTGTTATTTCAAAAACGGCTTTACTCATAATCTCAGGTTTAATATTGATGCATCTATAATCCAGCGTTTTTCCATCAATTTGTTTGCAGGTATGATTATCCCCGGGATTGAACAGTAACAAATCTCCAGGTTCTATAGTATACTCCTTGTTTTTACAGGACAAATATCTGTTTCCGTTTTCTATAAATCCAATTACATAATACTCATGAAAATGGTTGGGGAATTTTTGCATAATCCCTTGAAAATGATACGCTTCTATTTTTAGTTCTGGGTCAAATTTCACTGTTCTTATTTCTTTTGACATATATTTTGCCTCCTTCTTTATGATTTGATTTCTAATGTAACACATAACTTTGCATCATTCTTGTATTATATTGCTCTTTGGTCATTGTTTTTTCACTTAATGATTATATCTAGAAAAATATCATTTTAAAAACAAAAAAACACTGATTATTTTATTTTTATAAAATAAAATCAGCATTTCTTCATTTTTATAATTATTTCCGCAAAATTTTCTCCATGGCTTTTCCCTTTGCTAACTCATCAATCAGCTTATCCAAATAGCGAATTTTCTGCATAGTTGGTTCTTCAATGTCTTCAACTCGAATACCGCAGACCACACCTTTAATTAATACCCTGGAAGGATTCAGCTGTGGAGCTTCTGCAAAAAAAGTCTCAAAGTCTGTCTGTTTTTCCAGTTGTGCTTCTAACTGTTCCTGGTTATAACCTGTCAACCAACGGATTATTTCATCGACTTCTGTTTTCGCACGTCCCTTTTTCTCTGCCTTTGTAACATAATGAGGATAGACACTTGCGACACTCGTTTTATATATATTATGTTTGGTCATATAGATCCTCCCTTACTCATTTTTCAATATTATATCACTAGAAATAATCTGGTGCAAACAAAGTAATAGACAAACTTTCTCAATACAACATTTATTCAAGGTTATTTTTTTATAAATTTAATTGTCTGTTCAATTATTCTATTAGTTTCTTCACCTTCATTAAATACTTCAAAACCATGTTCCCCTTTTGAATGTAATATATACTCAACTTCACATCCTAAATCCCTTGCTTCTTTAATAAAATTATCGTTACAATCAGAAGTATATACATCATCTAACGCTCCCATAGCAATAAAAAACTTTGGTAAATTAGATGTGTTAATCATTTCTATAATACTTGAGTCTATTTTCCCATAGTAAGTAATTATCTTATTTATAAACCCAGTATTTACTTCCATAACATTTTTAACACCTATTTCCACGCCTGAAGAAAAAGCAAAAATATTTATGTTGTTGGTATTCAATTTTAACTCATTAGAATTATTTAATAAAAAGCAAATGAGATCCTTTATATCCTCTGGATTTTGCTCTGGTCTCCAATTAAATGTTACTGTATTAAAACCAGATGCCGCTAGTACTTTTCCCCATGATTGAAAAAGCTTAAGGTCCTTAATATCTTCAATTGATGAACTTCCATGTACTACTACAACAGTGGGAATATTTAAAAAATCAGTATTATTAGAGTAATAAACATCTAATCCCAACAATTTTTCATCAATTACTTTATAAACCACATCTTGTCTCTTTTCTATGTTATCCATATTTGGACACTTATACAATAAATCCATAATTTATTCCCCACTTTCATATTTATTTTTATATCGATTATATTGTTGTTTAAATTAATCCGTAAATTTTCATATCACCTTGTAAAAATTGCAATTATCATTATATACTAAACATGGTGTAACCATTCTTGCTTCTTTTAATATTAAGAGTTAGCTGTAGATTTTATGTATTTCATATATACAAGATTATTAACACCGCTTTGCTTGCTATGTTTCTGTTTAATGCGTAAAAACTCCGAGTATCCAAGTTTCTCATATAGCTTTACAGCATCAGTATTCGTGTCAGCAACCTCTAAAGCATATACATCGTAAGGGGTAAAATTGAATATATGCTTCATAATTTCTGACGCAACTCCTTGTCCCCTATGATTAGTTGAAGTAGCAACAAACTCAACCAATCCCATGCCACTTGTGATTTCAAATGGATATACTTTTTCTTCAAACTCTCGTTTTAATATAAAAAATGTAAGATTTCCCATAAAGAATCCCAAATGTTTTTTTAATTCTGCTCTTTCGAGATGAACAGATGCTGCTTTGCCATCAGTACATGCTGCAATTCCAGCTATTTCACCATCAATAACAGCAACATAAAATATTTCAAGATTAAACATATGGCTAAACGCCTTTGTAAGTTTATCTTTATCTCGAAAAGTAGTTAAGCCATTGATAAAAACCATCAACAAATATTTTACTAATTTTTATCTTTGCCTCATTGCCATATTCACAAGCCAATATAATTTTCATTATTAAACTCCTCCTTAGCTAATATCCTGCTTTTATAATAAACATATTACAATTAAAAAGTATCTAACCTAACAGATTATTAATAATATAAATATTTGTAAATGCCTAGTTTTTCTACTGCTTCGTATTATTTTGAATAAGAAAGTAATTCTTGCCGCAAAATTATTACTCTCCATCATAATAATATACTTCTTCTTCACTTCTAAAAAAATTACTTGATTTATTATGTATAATAATCCCTACTTTCTCAGAGTCCGGATAATACACTATGTCAGGAGAATTAGTCGTGTCAAAATCAATATATTTCAACACTTCATTTTCTGATGTATTAATTATTTTGTGCGCGGACTTTTCAGTAGGCGGACACACAATAAAATCTCCTTGCTTTATTTCTTTTTGACCATCTGAAGTAACTAATATCCCTTTTCCTTGAACTATATAAAACACCTCTGTATTTGCAGTATGATAATGTAACGGATAGTTGGACTTTTTAGGTGGTATTTC
>JAQSYS010000124.1 GCA_029256005.1 Sedimentibacter sp. | reverse complement strand
GGAGTCTGAACCCTGCCAATTGTAAGCATTTGATCATACTTAACAGTAAATAGTCTAGTTGCATTTATACCTACCAACCAGTCAGCTTCCGAACGGGATTTAGCTGATTGATAAAGGCTGAAGTATTCCTTATTGTCCTTTAAATTTTTAAATCCTTCTTCTATGGCTTCATCTGTCATGCTGCTTATCCAAAGTCTCCTTACAGGTTTATTGCAGCCTGCGTTTATATACACATAGCCAAAAATTAACTGACCTTCACGACCAGCATCTGTTGCGCATATTATTTCATCAACGTTATCACTTATCATGAGCTTCTTGACTGTTAGATACTGCTTTTCAGTGGAAGGGTTTGTCATATATTTAAATTGTCTTGGAAAAATCGGCAAATCATTTATATTCCAGCTTTTATACTTTGGATCATACTCCTCTGGGTATGCTAGCTGAATCAAATGGCCAATGCACCATGTAATTATGTATTCATTATTTTCCATATAGCCATCTCTTGATTTATTTATATTCAATACTTTTGCAATATCCTTGGCTACTGAAGGTTTTTCCGTTACTATTAATTTCATAAAATCTCTTCCTCTTTTTTATCTTGACAAATAATTATAGCATAATTCTCCAAGTTTGTCCTCCTTTTATTAGCCTTTAGAATTTTGGTTTACTTATTAACAAGAATTTGAAAACCACATATAATACACCAATGATGTTATCATTAGGCTATTCCAGCCTTTCCTCAGCTTGTATCATGATAACAAACAAAATTAAATAGGAGGTAATTACTTGAAAGAAAAACATTATTTTGCAGGCAACAACACTTCCAATGGTTTTTACAGCTGCTTTAGCTCTGTTTTTAATCCAGCCGAATTAAATCGCCTATACATATTAAAAGGTGGTCCAGGAGTTGGAAAAAGTTCATTTATGAAAAAACTAGCTGCTATAATGCAAGAAAAAGATTATTCTGTAGAATACATCCATTGCTCTAGTGATAATGACAGCCTAGATGGAATTATTATACCTACTCTAAAAATAGCATTTGTTGATGGAACCGCACCTCATACAATAGATCCTGTCATACCGGGAGCAGTCGATGAAATATTAAATTTAGGAGAATTTCTTAACAACATTCAACTAGAAAAACACAGACATCAAATCATGGCAATAAATCAAAGTAAATCCAGTCTTTACAAAAGCGCATACAGATATCTTCAAGCAGCCGGCATAATTTCTGAAGAAATTAATTCATTATACGACCAATTTATAAATAACGAAAAATTTAGTGATATGTATAAGAAGGCAATTGAAAAATTATTTTCTGATGGTGTTTATTTGCAAAAAACCTCTAAAATAAAAAGAGCATTTTCAGAATCATTTACTGCAAATGGTTATATAAGCCACACTAAAGAATTGTACAAAGATAAAAGAGTTTGGGCAGTATTTGGTGAAAACACAAACTACACTTCAGAGTTTTTAAAGAAAATTTATGACGAGGCAATTAAAAGAGGTTATGATGTGGAGCTTTATCTACGACCTTTAAATCCTGATAAAACCCAGCATATCTATATATCAGAGATGAATTTATTTATCATAAGTTCTGAAAGCTATACAACTAATGGATTTGAAGAAGTTTTTGATATACACGGTATTATGGATACTGATAATTTAAGAATTCACATTTCAGAAATAGAAAGCAATTTACATTTACTTGATTTATTGATTAAAACCGCCTTGGAAAAATTAGCTGAAACAAAAAAATACCATGAACTTCTTGAAGTTTTCTATATTAACTGCATGAATTTTAATGGTGTTAATGAATTGTTCGAAAAAATCCTCAGCAAGCATACATAAAATCCAAGGAGGTATATTATGGTTTTGACTTCTCTTCACTACCTTTATATTGTCATGGTAGTAATTATTCTGGCAATCATGCTTATGAAAAAGGATATTGTAATTCCTTGCATAATAGGTATTTTTGCAATGGGTTATCTTTATTCAGGAAATGCTGTTGCTGCTATTCAGTCTATATTCAACACTGTCATTTATGCTGGCAACGAATTTTGGGGTATTATCGTGATCATTTCCCTTGTAGTAGCTATGTCTAAGGCTCTGCAGGAGGTAGGTTCAGATATGTTAATCATGTCACCGATTAAGAAGCTTATGGTAAATCCAACGTTAGCTTTCTTTGGTGTAGGCTTCACTATGATGATCATATCATGGCTAGTCTGGCCGAGTCCCGCAGTTCCACTTGTTGGGGCCGTGCTTCTGCCTGCTGCTGTTGGAGCCGGACTTCCTGTAATTTATGTTGCAGTTGCTATGAACCTATTTGGCCATGGAATTGCTCTTTCCTCAGACTTTTTTATTCAAGGCGCACCTACAATAACTGCTGCAGGAGCAGGCATAGATGTAACTGAGGTGGTAAAGGCTTCTATTCCGATATGGTTTGCGATGTCGGTAGTGACTGTTGCTGTTGCTTTCTTTATGATGAAAAATGATATGAAAAAGAATTCACTTAAATATGCACAAATCAGTGAAGTTAAGCAGACAATAGAAGTTAAACGCGGAAAGACTACTATATTAATGGCTGTATTAGCACCTTTAGGCTTTATCTTTGATATTTTTGCAATGCTGAAATACAACCTAGCAGGTGGAGATGCTACTGCTCTTGTGGGGGGTACAGCAATATTGATTATGTTGGTTACTGTACTGACAACATACTCTATTCCGGATGCATTTGATAAGGTAGTGGATTATATCAAGGAAGGCTTTAAATTTGGTATTACCGTGTTTGCACCGGTAATTTTTATTGGCGGCTTTTTCTTCCTGGGTAATCAAGGCGGCGCAACTACTGTCTTTGGAGAAGGGGCTCCTGGAATATTAAATGACATAAGTATATACTTGTCTCAAAGTATTCAGATGAATAAGCTATCAACAATATTGACACAGGCGACAGTAGCAATTATTACCGGGCTTGATGGGTCAGGTTTTTCAGGTCTGCCAATTGTCGGAACTCTTGCTTACACATTTTCTAACATTATTGACATAGACATGGCAGGGTTGGCTGCTCTTGGTCAAGTAATTACTGTTTGGGTTGATGGCGGTACAATAATCCCTTGGGCTGTTATACCGGTAGCTGCAATATGTAACGTAAGCCCTCAGGAACTGGCAAGAAGGAATTTAATTCCGGTTCTCTGTGGTATAGTTGCAGCAATTTTGATTGCTCTTATAATATTATAATAATTAAGGGGAGAGACTTATCTCTCCCTTAATTATTTTATTTCTAAGGCATAATTTTTTTTAATAATCTACCGATAAATATAGTAATGATTATACATATGGAGGCAAATAGAAATGTCTGAATCAAAATCTAAAAATATGTTTGTAAAAAATGCAACCATGAAGATTACAGTTTTTTCCTCAGCGGTGCTTATTGTGACATGTGCTTTGCTGTGGCTGGGTCTTAACAGGGGAATGGTGACAAACTCAAATATTGTAATCACAGTGTTTGCTTTGTTGGTTATCGGAAACATAGTACTGAATTTTTTTATTTACTTTTTAATTAGTAAGACTGTTATGCCAATTAATGAAATCATAAAACTATCAGACAATTTAAGAAATGGAATATTAAGCGCGGATTCAAAAACAAATTTTAATTCAAATGACGAATTTACCCAACTATACAATTTTTTAATTGATGCAGCAAACGTTATTATGAGGCATGTTTCAAATATTGATTTAGTTCTAGGAACGGTAGAAAAAGGTAATTTCAATGTTGCAGTAGATGAAGATTATATTGGAGATTTTAAATCCATAAAGGCCTCCATAAATGGCATAATTTACTCATTAAACAGAGATTTTAATGATATACAAATTTCTTCTTCCAAGATTGCCTCCGGTTCAGAGCAAGTTGCAAGTTCATCTCAGCAACTATCCCATATTACAACAGAACAAGCAAGTACGGTTCAAGAGCTAGCAGCTACAATTCAGGATATATCTGATGAGGTTCATATTACTGCGCAAAACGCTATTGATGCCAGCAGCAAAGTTAAGATTTTAGGCAATGAACTGGACAAGGGCATCACGCAAATGAGAGAGACAGTCGACACAATGGCTCTAATAGACAGTAAATCTGATCAAATAATTAAAATAATAAAAACAATAGAAGATATTGCTTTTCAAACTAATATACTGGCACTTAATGCAGCAGTTGAAGCAGCCAGAGCAGGTGAAGCCGGCAAGGGCTTTGCTGTTGTTGCAGATGAAGTTCGTAATTTGGCAGTCAAAAGCGCTGAAGCAGCAAAAAATACAACTACCCTCCTTGAAGATACTCTTTGTGCAGTTAAGGATGGCACAACTGCCGCAGATAATGCATCAAAAGCACTTGCTGAAATAGCAAAGGATACAAGCATTATAACAGAAAGTATAAACAACATATCCACTAAGGCACAAGAGCAAGCAGTTTCCATTAAGCAAATAACTATAAGTGTTGATCAAATATCTGAAATTATTCAAACAAATTCAGCAACAGCAGAAAAAAACAGTGCTTCTAGTGAGGAGCTCTCTAGTCAGTCTAATGCCTTAAGAAAAATGGTATCTGCTGTAAAGCTCAGGAAGCAAGCTATATAAAAATAATCCCGCATCTCTTCTATCAATCATCTGAGGGTTGCGGGATTTATTATATTATTTTCTCTTCATTACTTTTTTAAGATATTGCCCTGTGTATGACTTCTTTACTTTAGCTATGTCTTCCGGAGTTCCTTCTGCTACGATGGTTCCACCACCATCGCCTCCTTCAGGTCCCAAGTCTATAACATAATCTGCTGTCTTTATTACATCTAAATTATGCTCTATAACAACAACTGAGTTTCCGGCATCTACAAGCTTATTGAGAACCTCAACCAACATGTGAATATCTGCTATGTGAAGTCCAGTTGTAGGCTCATCCAGGACATACAGAGTCTTCCCTGTTCCTTTTTTGCTTAATTCATAAGCAAGCTTAACACGTTGAGCTTCTCCGCCTGACAATTCAGTTGAAGGCTGCCCCAGTTTCACATATCCTAAACCAACTTCTTGCAATGTATTAATTTTATTGAATATCTTCGGTATGTTTTCAAAGAACTCAAGCGCCTCATCAATTGTCATATCTAAGACTTCAGAAATATTTTTACCCTTATATTTAACTTCCATTGTTTCTCTATTATATCTCTTGCCCTTGCAAACATCGCATGGTACATATACATCTGGGAGGAAGTGCATTTCTATTTTTAATATGCCATCTCCATGGCATGCTTCACATCTGCCGCCTTTAACATTAAAGCTGAATCTGCCCTTTTGGTAGCCTCTTTCTTTTGCTTCAAGCGTCATTGCAAACACATCTCTTATATAATCAAACACACCTGTATATGTTGCAGGATTTGACCTTGGAGTCCTACCTATAGGAGACTGGTCAATGGTTATAATTTTATCAATATTTTCAATACCCAGCATCTCGTCGTATTTGCCAGGTTTATTTGTATTCTTAAATAATTTTTGGTGCAATCCCTTTGATAATATTTCATTAATCAAAGAGCTTTTTCCTGAACCGGAAACACCGGTTACTGCACATAATAACCCTAATGGAATTTTTACATCAATATTTTTAAGATTGTTTTCTCTTGCGCCCTTTATTTCAATAAATTTTTCGGGAATCCTTCTGTTTTCAGGGATTTCTATCTTTTTCTTACCGCTTAAATATTGACCAGTTATAGAATTCTCGTTATTTTTTATATCTTCAAAGGTACCATATGCAACGAC
>JAQSYS010000123.1 GCA_029256005.1 Sedimentibacter sp. | reverse complement strand
ATATCTCTTTCTTCCTTCTTCAAACAGGCTTGCTTCTTCATCGCATATTATTTCAATTTGAGGTACCTTTACAGGTTTTCCATTATCATCTATTGCAACATAAGTGAAGTACCCTGTCAAGGCAACCTTTGGAGGAGCCTCTACCTTCAAGTCCTCAACCATAACTGTGATAGCAACTTCCATAGAACTGTTTCCGACAAATGTCAATTGACACACACATTTAACATAATTCCCCAAATGAATTGGCTGATGAAATTCCAGGCTATCTACCCGTGCTGTCACAACATTGTTACGACAATGTCTCCTGGCAACTATTCCTCCTGCATTGTCCATAAGTTTCATAATTTCACCACCATGGACATTGCCATAGTTATTGGCATGTTCAGGCTGCATCAAACTTCCTACTATAACCTTAGATTGCTCTACTGTCTTACCTTTAATCTAAACCACCTCTTTATTAATGATTACAAATTATATCAAATCATCACATAAAATACCATAAAATTTCTTTTATATCTTTTATGATTAGTGAAGATTTAAGTCCTTCAGATTTTTCCCCATAACCATATTGACAAAAAACTGATTCAATATTGTTTTTCTCCGCAGACTCTATATCATGAAATCTATCACCAACTATAACTTGATTCATTTCATAACGATCTTTGATTTTGCTAAGTATTTCATATTTCGGAATAAAACCATACATTTCTGAACAAACCATGTCATTAAAAAATAGGTTAAGATTAAATGCTTTGTTTGACAACTCCATGTAGTTTATGCTGCAATTGCTTAAAAATATCAGATTGTAACCTTTGTTCTTTAATTGTTTCAATACACCCAAGGCACCATCGTAAAGAATTGCATTACCAGCAAGAATCTGATTTTCCATTTCTATCCCTATGATTGAACTCGCTTCTTTTCTGGCAGATTCCTCTAGGTCCCCCATAAAATTTTGCCACATTTCATTGCTGGTATAACCCAGCCATTTTGCTATTTCTTCGTCTCTCCACATTCTTTGCTTAGCATAATTGTTTTCCACCAAAAAATCATAAGCCTTTTTAAATGCGGGAGCATAAATTTTAATGGAGTCATGAAGAGTTCCGTCATAATCAAAATATATTGTCTTTATATTGCTTAACTTCATACTATTTGTTCATTTCGTCAAACAAATTGACCATTTCTATCGCAGTGACAGCTGCATCATATCCTTTGTTGCCGGATTTCGTTCCAGCTCTCTCAATTGCCTGTTCAATTGTATCAGTAGTTAAAACACCGAATATTACAGGCACTCCCGTTTCTAGCGATGCATTAGCAATTCCCTTTGAAACTTCACTTGAAACAAAATCAAAGTGAGGTGTAGCACCTTTAATTACAGCACCCAGACAAATCACTGCGCCATATTTACCGGAACCGGCCATTTTTTTAGCTATCAGGGGTATTTCAAACGCTCCAGGCGCCCATGCAATTTCAATATTGTCTTCTGTTACACCGTGTCTTTTCAAGGCATCCAAAGAGCCTGATAAAAGCTTCCCTCCAATAAATTCATTAAACCTTCCTACTACTATCCCATATTTATTATTTTTGGCAATCAATTTACCTTCATATATTTTCATAATTTCCTCCATATTAAAAATGTAAGTCATGACCCATTTTTTCTTTTTTAGTTTTTAAATAAAATTCATTCACTTCATTGCTTTCAATTTGTATATTGTCTTTTTCTACTACTTCAATACCAAATCCTGATAACCCAATAATTTTTTTTGGATTATTCGTCATCAGTTTCACCTTTCTTATACCCAGAGAATAAAGAATTTGAGCACCTATACCATAATCTCTTAAATCCTCTTCAAATCCTAAAGCCAAATTAGCTTCAACCGTATCCATTCCTTTATCCTGAAGAGCATAGGCTTTAATTTTATTAATGAGGCCTATTCCTCTTCCTTCCTGCCTCATGTACAAGAGCACTCCTCTTCCTTCTTCATCAATTCGTCTTAATGCTTCATGCATCTGATCACCGCAGTCACATCTCAATGAACCGAAAGCATCCCCTGTCAGGCATTCAGAATGAACTCTAACCAATACAGGTTCATCAGTTGACACATCACCCTTGACCAGAGCCACATGATGCTCGCCATTTAACTTGTTGATGAAACCAATCATTTGGAAATCACCGTACTTTGTTGGCATTTTGGCTTCAGTTACTCGTTCAACAAGGACTTCCTTCTTTCGTCTATATTCAACCAAATCCTTGATAGTAATCATCTTTAAATTATGTTTCTCAGCATATGGTTCCAAATCAGGAACCCTTGCCATAGTTCCGTCTTCATTCATAATTTCACATATAACACCTGCAGGATAACAACCTGCCAATCTCGCTAAATCAACAGATGCTTCTGTATGACCTGTCCTGACTAATACTCCACCATCCTTTGCAATAAGCGGAAAAATATGTCCCGGCCTGTTAAAATCATCCGGTTTTGCATCATTCTCCAACAAATGTTTTATTGTATCAGCTCTTTCATATGCTGATATACCAGTTGTTGACCTGGCAGAATCAACCGAAACAGTAAACGCTGTTTCCTTTGGGTCTGTATTGTTAGAAACCATGCTTTTTATTTTAAGTTCATCTAGTCGTTCTTTAAGCATTGGAACACATATGAGCCCTCTGCCGCACTTTGCCATAAAGTTTATATGATCAGGACCGGCTTTTTCAGCTACCATAAGCAGATCTCCTTCATTTTCCCTGTCCTCATCATCAACTACTATAATCATTTTACCGTTTCTCAAATCTTCAATTGCTTCATCAATTGTATTAAACATAAAAACCTCCTATAAAAACCCGTTATCCATTAAAAATTTCATATCAATTGTATTTGTTTTTTTGTTATCTTTACTAAATGTCATAAGCCTTTCGATATACTTTCCCACAATATCACATTCTAAATTTACTTCATCCCCCACCTTTTTCTTTAATAGAACTGTTTCCTCTTTTGTTACAGGTATGAGAGAAACTCTGAAAGAATTTTCAAATATATCAACAACAGTGAGGCTGGTTCCGTCTATGGCGATTGAACCCTTGGGAATTATATATTTTATTATATCCGACTTAGTTTCAACTGTTAGCCAGGTTGCAATATCTTCATCCTTGTACTCCCTGATGAAACCTGTTCCATCTATGTGACCTGAAACAATGTGTCCTCCAAATCTTTCACCTGCCATCAATGCCCTTTCAAGGTTGACTGGACTACCTTTTGTTAATCTGCCGAGATTGGTTTTTCTCATTGTTTCAGGCATGACATCCACTGTGAATGAATGACTGTCAAAGCTTGAAACAGTCAAGCATACACCGTTTGTACTTATACTGTCCCCTAATTTGATACCTTCTAAAACTTTTTTTGCTCCAATAGTAAGCTTCATGGATTTCTCGCCATTAAATGCTCCCACCATTGTGCCCACTTCTTCAATTAATCCTGTAAACATATTTATTTCCTCACATAAGCTTCAACCATTATGTCTTCATCAAAGGTTTTTATATTAATATCCTCTAATACGACTGCATCATTTAGATGCTCGAAGCCCTTTCCGCCGACAGGAGTCTTAGATTCAACTCCGCCTAAAATCTTAGGGGCTATAAATGTTACCACCTTGTCAGCCAGTCCTTCCTTCAATATAGAAAAATTCAGCTGTGAGCCGCCTTCAACCAATAAACTGTCAATCCCGCTTTTTCCCAAATAATCAAACAAATAAACTAAATCAACCTGTGTGTTTTTCTGTGGTACAATTAAAACTTCAACACCCTCTATTTCACTTAACTGTTTAAGCTTATCTTTATCAGCTTTTTCTGTAGTTGCAATAATGGTTCTTTTAAGGGAATTCAAATTTAAAACCTTTGAATTTAGCGGTATTCTTAAGGTTGAATCAACTATTATTCTAGTTGCATCCGTTCCACCTTCATTCAACCTGGTAGTTAAGGAGGGATTGTCTTTTAGTATAGTGTTTATTCCAACCATTATTCCTGAAACCCTGTTTCTCAATTCATGCACAAAATATCTTGATTTTTCATTAGTTATCCACATTGATTCCCCTGACTTGGTTGCAATTTTTCCATCCAATGTCATTGCTGTTTTCAAGATACAAAAAGGTCTTTTTTCAAGAATATATTTTATAAAAATTTCATTTGTTTTTTTAGCCTCATCTTCTAATATTCCGGTTATTATCTCAATACCGTTTTGACTCAATATATCAATCCCTTTACCTGAAACCTTGGGATTAGGGTCTATCATGGCAATTACTACCTTAGAAATCTTTTTCCTCACTAACAAATCTGCGCAGGGTGGTGTTTTTCCAAAGTGTGAGCAAGGCTCCAATGTCACATAAATTGTTGCACCTTCAACATCCTCTGTAGCATTGTTTATTGCATTCACCTCAGCATGTGGACCTCCATAGCATTCATGATAACCTTCACCAATTATTTTTCCGTTTTTTACAATTACTGCTCCAACCAATGGATTAGGACTCGTCTTTCCAATTCCCTTCAGCGAAAGCTCCAAAGCTCTTTTCATATAAAATTCGTCCATTTAACACCTCCAAAAATATAATTACCAAATTTTTATTTTTTAATTAAAATTTGAATTTAATTCAGAACAACAAAAAAGTTCTGAAGAATTTCTTCAGAACCTTAGTTTTTGATGTAAGTTTAATATGCTACCCACAAAAAATACAATGTATCTTTTATGAAATAACAAATAGTTTATCTTCTTCCATCCAGACTTTACTGTCGGTCTTGGAGTTTCACCAAGTCAACCGCATTGCGGCTCGTGGACTTTACCACCGATCGGGAATTTCACCCTGCCCTGAAGATTATATTAAATTTTATTGAATTATATTACTATCACATAAAAGTGTCAATAGTTGTATAAAGTCATAATATGCTATTTTTATTATTTATTCCTTGAAATCCATGCACTTCTTCAAAAACACTTCGATATTATTCGTTTCCTTTTCAACATCAGGGTTTTTTCTTCCCAATCTGTCACAATGTCCTAAGAGAGCTACTTCATTTACATCCGTTTCTTCCTTCATATCCTTTATATTACCAAACGGTAAATTCTTAACAACATGAAGTATCTGCATATGCCATCTTATCAGTGAACATACTTCATTAATAAAACTTTCATCTGTTGTAAACTTTTCTAAAAACTCCCTTGCCATAACTGCGCCAACCTTTTCATGGTCATAGGATGTTATTTTACCCTTACGAACCTTTGTAGTAGGAGGTTTGCCTATATCATGTAATAAAGCCGCCCACATAAAAACTTTTTCGTTTTTACTCTTTTGTTTTTTATTAGCAGCATAATCAACAACAAGCATTGTGTGATTCCAAGCATTTCCCTCTGGATGATGCACAGGAGACTGCTCTGCCTTTTTTAAATTATAAAGCATACAAAAAGGATGTTCTTGAAATATTGGGACATCCAAAATACTGTTGAAATATTCTGACGGCTTTTCATCCATCAGCAAATGATTATTTATTTCATATAACAAAATTTCCTTAGTTTCGTCATCTAATAAATTATAATTGATTTCCTTTTGTTTTAGCTGCATAAATACCTCTGTAAATTATTTTCTTATAAATTATATTACCACATCAAGTTTAAAATATACTTTATTTTAAATAGTAATTATAGCAGCTAATATAACAAATCAGGCGAACATAATGTCCGCCCATATATAAATATTAATATATCAGTTAAAAAATTGGTTATATTTTTTATTAATACTAGAGGGATCTGATATATTAGATATGACTATATAGCATATTCAAC
>JAQSYS010000122.1 GCA_029256005.1 Sedimentibacter sp. | reverse complement strand
AATGTACCATTTTCTACCTTTGATATTTCAGCAAACTGAATATCTTTAATAAAAACATAGCCTAATTCTAACTTCAAACCATTCACCTCCACAATTATTTATATTCATTTGTGTTTATATATTTAACGCGCTTTCCAGCACTGTTAAATCGATTAATTTAAAATCTTCTTTCATCTTTTCAGTAATATTTTTTATTTTATTTAAATTAAAGTTATCAAATGACATAATCGAATTTTCAATAATATAAACAGAATCCAAATTTAAGTTTCCCTTTTCATCAGAAATTATTACTGATTTATAAGGTGTTTCATTTGGTTTTATGCTACTTGCCAATGGATGTGTAAGAAGCTCATATCCTTCATGAACCTTGTCCCTCGTTTTAACAAGAACATCTTTAAAACCACCTTCAATAAACAATGTGTTGTACTTATTTTTATATTTGTCATATACCCAATCATTATTTGTTATAATCATTATTCCCATCCAATTGTAATTTATTAGCAAAATGATATTAAAAAAGCAGAAAGCATAAATCAAATAATCCTGCCTTCTGCTCTGTTACCAACCTGAGAGATTCCTCTTCTCATTAAGAGTTGCTCCTTCGGTGCTTGCGCTTTTCAGAGTATTGTCAATTTACGGTCCTTTTGCCTGAGATCATCATAATAATATGGCTAGTATTATTTACTTACTCCTTCGGCGCTGTTAATAACATAACAGTCTCTCCCGCAAACGTCATCCAAATATTTACTTAATTAAATTATATATAATAATATTTAATAAAGCAAGTACTATTTATAAATATTTTTCATTTTACATCAAATCCTATTTAAGTTCTGTTTTAAGTCATTTTTTCTTTAAGTTCTAAGAAAAATTCATGAATAATTCTTATAAATTTCTTATTGTTTCAATTATAACAAACTTAAGTATATTTAAAAAATTCTGGTTTTTTATTGTCTTCACACCTTATACATATTTGCATTTTTTTCTGTCATACTCCTTCATAAAACAGCAATTATATAAAAAAAGTTGCTAACGCAACTTCCGCTATGGGGACCTATGTCCCCCTTCGGCGTAAAAATGCTAACGCATTTTTACTCAGCACCCCCCTTTAATACGATAGGGGAATTCTTCCCCTATAACCCCTTGTTTTTTATACAATAGGAAAGGAGAACTTTCCTATTGTATAAAAAAACAGAAAGCTCTAAGCTTTCTGAATTAAAATTATTGTTTATTTATAACTTCTAGAATTGATTCTGCAATATTTGATGAGTGGTCACCCATTCTTTCAAGATTGCCTATTATGTCGAGGAATATAACACCTGCACTTGGTTCACATACATAATTGTTCAATCTTTCAATATGATTTTTTCTTAAACTCTTAAACATATCATCTATTTTATCATCAATTTCTATTACCTTATTACAATCTTCAACTTCAATTGATTTTAATGCATCCAATGATACCTGATATGCATCCATTGTATCTTTGAACATAACTTTTAGTTCATCAACTGCTTGTTCAGAGAAATTAGCTTTATTTTCTATTTTATATAAAACTAGCTCTCCAATATTGTCAGCATGATCTCCAACTCTCTCTATATCATTTATTGCGTTCATCAATACAACAAGTTTGTCTTTTTCATAATTGGTTAATGAAACCTTGTCTAGCTTTATCAAATACTCTAATGCAGCTTTACTAAGCTCATTTACCTTTCTTTCAATTTCAAAAACCTTGTATGCCAGTTCTTCATTGTTTTCCAAGAATGCTCTTACTGAAGTATCTATTTGCTCGTATGCCAATTTTCCTAAATGTAACACTTCTTTAGCAGCCTGAGTCAATGCTATTGATGGAGTAACAAGAATTCTTTCATCAATATATTTTGTAACGTGTTCTTCTTCTTTTCCATCTTTTCTTACGATAAATTCAGATGCTTTAACTAGGAAGTTAGCAAATGGGAATAAAATAATAACATTAATGATATTAAAGAATATATGTCCGGCAGCAATTTGCTGAGGAACATAAGATGGAACAATCTCATATACCATCCATTGAACAGGTTTTCTTAAAAAGAATATAAACAATAATGTACCGCAAACATTAAATAGTAAGTGTATCACTGCTGCTCTTTTTGCTGTCTTGTTAGCTCCTATACTTGATAACAAAGCAGTAACACATGTACCTATGTTTTGTCCAAATACTATAGGATAAGCCTGTTCAAATGTTATAACGCCTGTCGCAGCAACTGCAATCAATAATCCTGTTGTGGCACTACTGCTTTGAAGAATTGCAGTCATTACAAATCCAACAAGTATTCCAAGATATGGATTATCAAATTTCGTCATCCATCCAGTAAACTGCGGATTTGTTTCTAATGGTTCCATTGCATTACCCATTAAGTTCATACCTACAAATAAAATACCAAAACCTATAATAACCTCTGCAATGCTTTTAACCTTTTTCTTCTTCGCAACTAAATAAATTAAAACACCAACACCAACCATGAATGTTGCAATCTTGGTAATATTTAATGATACTAAAAATGCTGTTACTGTAGTACCTATGTTAGCACCCATTATAATACCAACGGCTTGATTTAAATTCATCAAACCAGCATTAACAAAACCTACAACCATTACAGTAGTAGCACTGCTGCTTTGGATAACCCCTGTTACCAGCGTACCTACAAGAACACCCATCAATCTGTTCTTTGTCAATGCTGCCAGAATATCCTTCATTTTACTTCCGGCAGCTTTTTGAAGTCCATCTCCCATGTAACTCATACCGAAAAGAAAGAGACCTAGTCCGCCTATTAAATTAATAGCAATATCCATTAAATCCTCCTAAATCATTTGTGGGAAACCTATTTGTCTTAAGGCTTCATATAATACAATATTTACAGAATTAGCCAAATTCAATGACCTTGCATGTTCATTATCAATCATTGGAATTTTAATTCTGTTATCAATAAATTCTTCATGTATATAATCAGGTAAACCTGCAGTTTCTTTCCCAAAAATAATATAGCAGTCATCAATATATTCAACATTTGTATAAAATCGGCTTTCCTTGGTAGTTGATATAAAAACTTTTTTATCCTTGACGATTTCCTGAAACTCATAAAAATTTTCATAATACTTTATATTAACTAAATTCCAATAATCAAGTCCTGCCCTTTTTAAATATTTGTCATTAACTGAAAAACCAAGAGGCTTGATTAAATGAAGATTTGAGCCAGTGGCTGCGCATGTTCTTGCAATATTGCCCGTGTTTTGAGGAATTTCAGGTTCAAATAACACTATGTTTATTGACATTTCTTTCTCCTGTCGCAATTTGTCTTAAATCGAAACAATTATATCATTTCTAGTATATATTATAAAGACAAATTAATTGCCATATTTTACTACTTTTTTACTGTTCGTTTACACTTTTGCATTATTTTCTTTATAATACTTGCATATATCTTTTAAAATGCAATCATTGCAATTAGGTTTTTGTGCAGTGCATATTTCTCGGCCGTGAGTAATTAAAAGGTGATGCATGAGATGATATTTATATTTGGGAAGCTTGGACATCATTTCGTCAGATACTTTGTCGGCTGTTGAACCATTTGCCAGTCCAATTCTCTTTGTTAATCTAAACACATGAGTATCCACTGGAAAAGCTGGTATATTAAAAGCTTCAACAAGAACAACTGACGCAGTCTTTCTTCCCACTCCTGACAATGATATTAAATCTTCCATATTTTGTGGAACAACTCCTTCATGCTTTTCCTTTAGTTCTCTACACATTCTATAAATATTTTTTGATTTGTTTTTATATAATCCAATTTTTTTTATTTTTTTTTCTATTTCTTCTTGAGATAATTTAAGAAAGCTGTCAAGATCAGGATAATCCTTATACATATCCTTAGTAACAGCATTAACGCTTTTATCAGTTGCTTGTGCGCTTAACATTGTAGACACCAATAGTTGAAAAGGCGTACCATAATCAAGACCGCATTTTGCTTCAGGATAGTTAGCTTTTAATAGTTCATAGACCTTTTCTGCTTTATTCATCAGTTAACCTCCATGTAATGATTTATAATTTCTACTCTTTCATCATTATCAATAAAATCTATTATCTTTAATATCATTGATTCACATAATGCTTTTTTATTGGAAACAACAGCTACCCCAATAACAGATCTGTTCCATAAATCATTGTAATCAACCTCAGCTGCAGACGCATTAAATCTTGATTTAATTCTTTCTATAATGCTTTTTATCACATGCCTTTTTTCCTTTAAGGAATTTGCTTCATATATAATAATTTCAATTTCACATGATCCTACTATCATAATACCTCCATTAATTTCAGATATTCCCTTTTAATTGTATCATTTTCATTTTTCATACAGTTATACAGTATTTTTGTTGCAGCTTTCCTATCTAATTTCACCAAACACCAAGCTGCATAAATTTTTATCATATCAGAATCATTGCTTAATTCTTCTTTTACCAAGTCAAACATGTGATAAAGACTTAAATTACCAACAGCAATCAGAGCATTTCTTTTCCAAACATTTTTACCTCTCCAACTTCCGGATAACATTCCATATTTTGCAGAAAAATCCTTATTTGTGATTTCGAAAATTTCCTCAAGGTCTACAAGCAAGCCACTGTAGTCATTGTTTGATCTTTTTTCTATATTTAACTGATTTTTTGGGCATACAATTTGGCATATATCGCAACCATAAATTTGATTTTTCATATTTTTTCTGTATTCTAAAGGAATATATTCTTTTGTCTGAGTAAGATATGATACACATCTTCGAGAATTTATGCCCCCATCCTTGAATATAGCTTTATTTGGACAGCTTTTAATGCATATATTGCAGTCGCTGCAAATATCTTCATCCTTAATTATGTTATCACATTCTATTTTTAAATCTGTTAACAAATAGCCTAGATTTATGAAGGAACCGTAGTTCTCATTAATGAGAAGCGTGTTTTTACCAATATTTCCAACACCTGCATTTTTGCATATTTCTCTATCTATCAGTGGCGATGTGTCAACACAAATTTTATATTCAAAATCAAAATATTTTTTTATTTCTTCAGCTAATTCTTTTAATAAATCATTTAGTTTTTTATGATAATCCTCTCCATATGAAGATACACTTAAAAGACCCATATTATCTGTTTCTGGTTTTTTATAACCAAATGCATACGGAACTCCAATTGCAATTATGCTTTTACAATTTTGAAATACATTTCTTGCATCCAATCTTTTTATTAAGTCTCGTTCTTCAAATTCACAGTCTAATCCATCAGCTGCTCTTTTGATTAAAATATCAGTCATGTAACTGTAATCTAAAACATCCGTTATGCCAATAATGTCTATTCCTATTAATTTTGCCGCTTTAAAAATAACTTGTTTCATGATTATACACTCTTTCATTTCATTGATTATATTAATTATATCATATTTATTTTCCGATATCATTAGTTTTAAAAAAACAGAACTGTCTCTCTTGAGACAGTTCTTATATAACATATAACTATTTTCTTACAGCTTCTGCGCCTTTTGCCATTGCATCTTTATTTAAAGGAACTAAATGAGTTTTGTTTTCACCAAATACTTTCAAGAAAGCATGAAGTACTGATTCAACATCAACGATTTTTGTTAATTCAATATATGCGCCAAGCATAACCATATTTGCAACCTTAGCATTTCCTAATTCCATTGCAAGTTCATTAGCTGATACATAATAAACATCCAAATCTTTTCTTGTTGGTTCAACATCTATCAACGATTTGTTAATTATTAATTTTCCGCCCGGAACCAATTCTTTTTCAAATTTTGATAATGAAGGCAAGTTCATAACTATTGCTGCTGTTCCGTCTTTAGATATTAGAGGAGAACCGACTTCATCATCT
>JAQSYS010000121.1 GCA_029256005.1 Sedimentibacter sp. | reverse complement strand
TTTGCTTAAAATAATTCATAAAATCACTCTTTCTAATTGTCATACTAATTGCTTATTAATTTTAACAGAAAATCATCAATTTAGCAAGAGCGATAAGAACTATACGGATAAAATAGATAAGGCATCAATAGAATACAAAAGCCACCGATTAATCATAATCGGTGGCATATTCATCAAGACATAACTGCCTCAAGTATTATTCTATCTCTTAATCCTTCCGGAATATCTTCTAATTCATGATTCACACTCATTACAAAACTAACATTAAATTGTTCTGATAAATAATCAAGTCTTTCACTAATTGCTTCTAAATTATCAATACCTGATTGTGCTATTTTGTATAGTCCATCTATGTATACTAATTCTACATCGTAATCTGTGGCTATTAAACCGCATACAAACCCTTGAAACTGATCAGCATTTGTTAGTCCGAACTCTTTTGTGTTAATATATCTGATTCTGTAATCTAAATCAAAAATATGCCTGTTGTTCGCTTCTAGGAAAACCATCTTTCCTTGTATACTATCGACTGTTTTGTTTGCCATATCAATCATTCTTCTTGTTTTGCCAGTACCGTTGTGTCCACAAACTAATTGAACCATAATAATCACACTCCTATTTTTTATTTTATAAAAGTTAATTACAAATATATTGTACCACAAATTGAAAATGTTTACACCATTTATTTTTTAATTTATAAAGATTTATATGTTTATTTTAAAATCAATTTATGGTATAATTTATAAGTGATTTTGACCCTTGATATCTTCCTTCCTCATCCATTTTCTCCAAAATGTCGTCCTTTATTTTCCACCAACTCATTCCCCAGTTAACAAATAGTGAATTTTCCTTTGGAGCCCTTCCTGCAAGTCTTTGAACTGCAATATTTTTGTCTAAATATTCAAGAAATGTAATAACACGCTCAACATATTCTTCTTCTTTTATTACAGTTATTTCCTTATTTTTATATAATATTCCCATTTTTGTATTTTCCATTATATATAATGAATGAATTTTTACCTGGTCAACTTTTAATACTGATAATATCTTAGCAGCTTCCACTGTATCCACTATATTATCTCCTGGTAAGTTTAATATTACATGAGTACATATATCAAAATCATATTTTTTTATTCTCAACACTGCATCAATAAATTCAGCAAGTGTATGCCCTCTATTTATGGAAGTAAGAGTATGATAATTTACGGTTTGAAGTCCAAGTTCTATAGAAAAATTAATGTTATATTGATTTTTTATCTCATTTAAAAATTCAAGATATTCATCACCTATGCAATCAGGTCGTGTTGATATAGAAATTTCAACAATATTATCCATTATTGCATCCCTTATGTACTGCTTGAACATATCAAACTTAACATATGTATTAGTATAGTTTTGAAAGTATGCTATAAACTTTTTTGCCTTGTACTTCTTAGAAATATACTCCATATTTTGTTTAAGCTGTTCCTTTACACTCATAGTGTTATTAAGCATTTCAAATCCGGTTCCAACCTCAGCACAAAACGTGCAACCACCAAATCCTATAGTTCCGTCTCTATTTGGGCATGTACAAGGAATGTTTACAGGTAATTTATATACCTTTTCACCATATTTTTCTTTTAAAAAATTAGAATATTCATTATATAAAATCATTTTTTCTATATCCTATCTTTTGTAAAAATTTTAATATTTATTATAAATTATAATTAACTTTCTAGATTTAATCAATTAAAAATATTTTTTTCAATATTACCAGAAAAATATTCAAATTATTTTTATATTTCTGTAAATAATAAGTTAACAAAATAAATTTAGGAGGTTTAATATGCATATTAAAGAAGGTATAATCCCAACAGTTCTTGGCACAGTTGTAACAGCAACAGGAGTTGCTTTGAAGAATAACATTCCTGAACCATACAGAAACGGAATCATTGGTTTCGGTTTAGCACACATTGCTTTTGGTTCAGCTGAATTGGTTGGTCAAAATATTCATAACAAGGACATGATGAAAAAAGTAACAAAGGCTATTTCCTTTAAATAAAATTATTATAAGAATAAAAAACATGCTTTACAGCATGTTTTTTATTCTTATGCAAATATTACATATAGCAAGGAGTAGAGTCCGGCAATGCCGATTAAAATATAAATAATTCTGCCGAGTGTACTTTTGTTGCCTCCAAAGAAGTTTTCTACTATATCAATCTTTGCTAATCCATACAAACCCCAATTTAATGCTCCTATGATAATAAGAATTGACGCTATGGCCGATATTATTCTCATAAATCCTCCTCAAAACCTAATATTATTACATTATATTTTGAGGAGAGAGGAAATATGTACAAAGCTTAAATAATTTTAGATATCTTAAATATTTCAGATAATTCGTGATATACTCCAGAATCATTATTGTCAAATTTTGAAACTTTTTTGGCTGCTTTTTTAACTTCCTCAGTTCCGTTAACCATAGCAATTCCCATACCTGCATTTTTCAACATTTCTAAATCATTATTATCATCGCCAATTGCGATTATTTCTTGTTCTTTAATGTTTCTTTGTTCTGCATACTTTTTTAACGAGCTCCATTTGCTGCCATTAGGATGCACATTTCGTTACCAAAATCAATAAGCTTATTATATTCATTAAAATAACAAACTGATAAGATTCTTTGAGTATTCAAAGGTTCAAACTTTATCATCTTTGCTCTGTTATAATCTTTTTTTATATAGCCAGAATATTCTCTTTCAAATTCTTCTTTTTCATAAATTATATCATATCCATTATTGTATTCATCCACATGTATAAATGGATTTAAATTTCTTTTCAAACCTTCACAATATATTTTTTCAAAAAACATAGGGTCCAGATAATTATAATATAAAACCTCATCATTATGAGATTTTCTTACAACTGACCCATTATTCGATAAAATTACAGGATTTATAGATTTGATTTTTTCTGTCAATTTTTTTGCCATATAATAATTTCTTCCAGTAGCAATTACTATTTCAATGTCCTTATTATGCAATTCTTTCAGCATATATTCGTTTTTTTCACTTATTTGTTTTTCATTATCTAATAAGGTACCATCTAAGTCAAGTACCACCATTTTATAGCTCATTATATCACCCATCTTATTATACAAAAAAAGCCACAAAAAAGATACGGCTAACCGTATCTTTTTTACTTAAATTATTTTACTATTTCAGCGTGTCTGAAGTCCCATTTGTTTGTTAATGTTAATTCAACGCCTTCTACTACTGATTCATCAACTATATTAGTAAATGTATAGTAGTAAATAGGAGCTATAACATGGTTGTTCATAAGAGCATCTTCAGCTTTCTTTATAGCCGCGTCTCTTTCTTTTCCGCTTGATAACATTGATTCAGTAATTGCATTTTCAAATGCTTCTTGTTCAGGATTCAGCATCTTGTCATTAGGTGCCAATGTAGGTTCTGCTCTGAATCTCCATTGAGGATCATTGTTTCCTGATTTTGATGCAAATAAATCAAGCATAGTCATTGGGTCACCGTAGTCACCTAACCAGCCGCCTCTAGCCATCATGTAGTTTCCATGTCTTCTTTCTTCCTGGAATACTGCCCAGTCTTGGTTAAGAAGTTCAACGTCTACTCCAAGGTTTTGTTTCCACATACCTTGTAATGCTTCAGCTATTTTCTTGTTATTTTCATTAGTGTTGTATAAGAAAGTAATCTTTGGAAGACCTGCTCCGTCTGGATATCCAGCTTCAGCTAATAATGCTTTTGCTTCATCAACTAATGCTTTACTTGGGTCGATTCCGTACTCAACTGCTGGTAATCCATTTTCATCTAATGGTCTGATGTCAGAACCGTCAGAATAAATCATACCTGATGGAATAAATCCAGGTGCAGGTGTTTGACCACCTTTAGTAACTTGCTCAACGAATGCTTTTCTGTCGATTGCAAGTGAGAATGCTTTTCTTACGTTTAAGTCTTTAAATACTTCATTATCTACGTTAAAGTTTACATAGTATGTTCCGATATGTGGTGTAATTTTGAAGTTTGGATCTTCTTTTTGAAGTCTTGGAATTTGTTCAATTGTAATACTATCAAGAACCTGGATTTCTCCATTTTCATATCCGTTTAATGCTGTTGTTCCTTCAACTATCATTAAACCTTTAATTCCTGCAAGTTTAACATTTGCTGCATCCCAATAGTTTTCATTCTTAACCATTGTTAAGTGATCACCTGTTTGGTATTCAGTTAACTTAAATGCTCCGTTAGAAATACATGTTTCAGGAGTTTTTTCCCAACCTTCGCCTTTAGCTGTAACTATATCTTCTCTTACAGGCATGTAAGTATAGAATGATGTCAAGCTTAAGAAATAAGATACTGGGAATTTCAGATTAACTTCTAATGTAGTGTCATCAATTGCTTTAACTCCAACTTCGTCTCTTGAACCTGTTCCGTTAAAGAATTCTTCTCCACCTACGATGTAAGAAGTTACTAAGAAAGAATATTCTGATGCAGTTGCAGGATCGCATGCTCTTTTCCAAGCATATTCAAAATCCTTAGCTGTTACAGGCTTTCCATCTGACCACTTTAAGCCATCTCTTAACTTGAAAGTATACGTTTTTCCGTCATTTGTGATTTCCCAGCTTTCTGCTGCTGCTGGTTCAATACTTTCTTTTGTTTCTCTTGTTAATCCTTCAAATAAGTTTTGAATGATATGTCCGCCGTCAGCTGCGCTGTTCAGTGTTGGATCCCAAGTTTGTGGGTCAACAGCTATGTTCCAAACTAAATAATCTTCGCTTCCTGCTGGTTCTTCTGCAGGAGTTTCTGGTGTTTCCGCTGGTGTTTCTGGTGTTGGTGCAGGTTCTTGCTTAGCACAGCCAACTATAGAAAATACCATAGCTAGTACCATTACTAATGATAGTAATCTCTTTAACATACAATCCCTCCAAATATCTATGTATTTTTGGCAGCCAATTTCTGACTGCATTTATATTATCATCCTTTTTATGCAATATGTCAAGAGTTACTCTTTTAACATACTGCATAAAAAGGTGTAATATCATTATTTATCCATTAAATGACAAGCTACAAAGTGATCTTTCGACACTTCCTTTTGAACAGGGGTTACTTCTTTGCATATATCCATCGCATATCTGCATCTAGTTCTAAACTTACATCCAGATGGTGGATTTACTGGACTCGGAACATCCCCTTGAAGAACTATACGATTTGAAGCTTCAGCTATATCCGGATCCGGAATTGGAATAGAAGATAATAGCGCTTGAGTATACGGATGCATAGGATTTGAATACAATTCCTTGCTGTTTGCAACCTCAACTAAACTTCCAAGGTACATAACACCTACTCTGTCAGAAATATGTTTAACCATTGACAAGTCATGTGCTATAAATAAATATGTTAATCCTCTTTCTTCCTGCAGATCTTCAAGCATATTTACAACCTGTGCCTGAATTGAAACGTCTAGAGCAGAAATAGGTTCATCACATATTATAAATTCAGGGTCAACAGCCAAAGATCTAGCAATTCCGATACGCTGTCTTTGTCCGCCTGAGAATTCATGTGGATAACGAGCAGCATGATCCTTGTTTAAACCAACAGTATCTAATAATTCATAAATTTTTTCCTGTCTATCTTTACCAGAAGCTAGGTTATGAATATCCATTGGTTCTCCAATTATATCAGATACAGTCATTCTGGCATTCAAAGATGCATATGGATCCTGAAATATCATCTGCATTTTCTTTCTATAAGGCATCATTTGCTCTCTATTTAACTTTGAAATATCTTTGCCATAATATAAAATTTCGCCACCAGTTGGTTCATAAAGTCTTAAAATTGTACGGCCTGTAGTAGATTTACCACAGCCTGATTCACCAACAAGACCTAATGTTTCACCTTTTCTTATAAAAAACGAAACATCATCAACAGCCTTAGTTACTTCCAATCTTTTTTGTATCAAACCTTTATTTTTAACAAAATATTTTTTTAGGTTTTTAACTTCCATTAATATTTCATTATTATTTGCCAATTCGAACTCCTCCCTTCAGTTGTTCATATTTTTCATTTATAGGAGCGTCAGGGTGAAGCAACCAACACATAGATTCGTGTTGTCCATTTCCTGCTTTGAATAACGGAGGTTGCTGCTGATTACATATACGCATAGCATACTCACATCTAGCGTAAAATGGACATCCTGTAGGCGGATGCAACAAATCAGGAGGTGTTCCCGGTATAGGAATCAACCTTTGTTTTTCATCAGAGGATACTTTTGGTATTGATTTTAGCAATCCCATTGTATACGGATGTCTAGGCTCATAATAAATATCTCTTATTGAACCTTTTTCCATTATAAGACCACCGTACATTACTACAACTCTTGAACAAACATCTGCTACAACGCCTAGGTCATGTGTTATAAGCATTGTTGATGTATTTAACTTAGCATTTAAGTTTTTCATCAGTTCAAGTATCTGAGCCTGAATTGTAACGTCAAGAGCAGTTGTAGGTTCATCAGCAATTAACAATTCCGGTTCACATGACAATGCTATCGCAATCATAGCTCTTTGTCTCATTCCTCCTGAGAATTCATGAGGAAAGTTTTTAATTCTTTTTTCAGGGTCTGGTATATTAACCAGCTTTAACATTTCTAATGCTTTTTCATGTGCATCTTTTTTTGATAATTTTTGGTGTTTTATTATCGCTTCAGATATTTGCTCACCAATTGTAAATACAGGATTCAATGAAGTCATAGGATCTTGGAATATCATTGCTATTTCATTTCCTCTTATGCCCATCATTTCCCTATTTGATTTATTTACTAAATCCTCACCATTAAACAGTATTTCACCGCCAACGATTTTACCTGGGTATAACAAAAGTTTCATTATAGACAAGGAAGTAACACTTTTTCCACTTCCTGATTCACCAACTATACCTAATGATTCTCCTTTTTCAACATCAAAGCTTATGCCTCTTATTGCTTTAACTTCGCCTAAGTGAGTGAAAAAAGATGTTCTTAAATCTTTAACTTCTAATAATTTTTCTGACATTCTTTACACCTCACTTTACTTTCTTTGTTTAGGATCAAGAGCATCTCTTAAACCATCACTAAATAAATTAAATGCCAATATTGTAATTGATATCGCAAGAGCTGGTATGAATAATTGGTATGGGTAGGTCATGTAAGTCAACAATGCGTCATTGCACAGCGATCCCCATGAAGCCTGTGGAGCAGAAACTCCTAAACCAACGAAGCTTAAGAATGCTTCTGTAAATATAGCGCTTGGTATTTGCATAGTTGCTGAAACCATTATAGGTCCCATCATGTTAGGTATCAAATGTCTAAGCATTATTCTGTCTGTTTTAGCACCCAATGACTGTGCCGCCAAGATGAATTCCTGTTCTTTTAAGCCTAATACTTGACCTCTTACAAGTCTTGCCATACCTAACCAATATGTTATACTCAAAGCAATAATGATTGGCAGCATACCATTTCCTAATACAACCATTAATAATATTACATATAATAGAGTTGGAATAGCACTTATAACGTCAACAATACGCATCATTATTAAATCTGCCTTGCCTCCAACATATCCGGAGATACCGCCATATAAAACCCCTATAATAAAGTTAACAAATGCGGCAACAAAACCTACAATAAAGGAAATACGACCTCCATGCAATACTCTAACAAACATATCTCTTCCGAGGTTGTCCGTTCCAAGAATATATGTCTTGTTGTGAACTCTATCAACTGGTGATAATATTTGACCTTCAGACTTAATTTCTACTTTTTTTGCATTGTCTAAATTATACTTTGCTTCTGTAAGATCTATATTAGGATCTTTTTTAGCGAGTTTTTCTTGTCTGTTATATTCAACCTTTGCGCTAAAGAAAGGGCTGTAATCAACGATAACTTCTTTTCCGTCAAAGTCATAAATATATCTTTTGTTTGCTGTATCATCTTTAACAATTGGGTGTTTTTGTAACAATTCACCATCGCTTGTGATATCCAAAAGATAATATTCACCATTCATATAAAAATTTTTTCCGTCTATTTCATATATATCTAACATAATACCGATGTTAGCATAATCCAAAACCTGATCTTCAAAGGTTATAGGATAAAACATTGGTACAAAAACACACGCTAGTATCATTATTACAACTATAACCAATGAAACCATTGATACATTATTTTGCTTTAATCTTCTAACTGCATCCTGCCAAAATGTAAGGCTTTGTCTTGATACCTTTTCCGCATCCTTTTCCGATTTCTCTAAAGGAATCCACATGTCAGGAGACATTTTAATTTTATTTTCCATCAATCTTCCTCCTAATCATATTTAATTCGCGGATCTATAAATACATAAAGTATGTCCACTAATAAAGTTGCAATAACTATAAAAATACCAAAGAATACTGTAATACCCATTATTAATGTATAGTCTCTGTTGGTAATACTTGTAGTAAATAAAGAACCAATACCTGAAATACCAAATACCTTTTCAACAACGAATGA
>JAQSYS010000120.1 GCA_029256005.1 Sedimentibacter sp. | reverse complement strand
GTGAGGTCATTTTCATATCCCATAACTGCGCAGTTAATTTCTCTTACATTTTCCACGCATTTTTCAACTATTATCTTTCTGTCATATGCTAAAGCAACTTGTATAGAATATAACAGCTCTTCATAATTTTTTGCCTTGCTTATTCCTACACTAGAGCCTAAATTAGCAGGCTTAACAATTAACGGATATCCTATTTTTTCAATAGTTTCAATTATTTCATCTTTCTTTTCTTCGAAGCTGCTTCTTAGAAACCACGTATAATCTACAACAGGCAGATTGTTGCTTTGAAACACCTGCTTCATTATTACCTTATCCATTCCTACTGCAGAACTTAACACCGATCCAAATGCACATGGCACTCCGTTCATTTGAAACAATCCGTGAAGTGCTCCATCTTCAACATTTGTTCCGTGAACTGCAGGAAATACTACATCTATTTCATATGTATTATACTTTTTCCCAAAAAATCCTTGTTTTATATCAGGATGCGGGTAAATAATTAGTTTATTATTTTTAAATCCAGGCAGTACTTCATATGCATCTTCAAATTTCTTTGCTTTATAGTTATTTATGTCGTGAAGGCTGTTACCTGCATACCATTTTCCATCCTTTTGAATATAAATTATCCTAGGTTCATATTTAGATTTGTCTATATTGTCTAAAACCTGAAGACCTGTAATTATCGAAACCTCATGCTCAACAGATTTTCCGCCAATAATAATACCAATTGATTTTTTCATATTACCCTCCATATTTAATTATTAATGTTCATTATAGGTGTCAGGAAGATCATTTTCAAATAATACTACATCATTTACTTTTGTTAATGTTTTTAAAACTTCTGTTGCTTCATTTAATGAATTAACGACATATAAATTGTCTTCATTAAATTCCTTGTTCTTTAGTCCTTTGTATATTGGAGTAGTACGTTTTTTCCCCACCAAAATTGCAACATCACAAACATGAGCGATATTTTCGCCGAATTTTTTATTTTCTTCTTCTTCTAATTCTCCTAATTCAACCATCCCCGGAGTTACGATTATTTTTCTGTAATCCTTGAATGAATCTAGAACATCTAATGCAGCTTTTGCACCGTCGGGATTAGAGTTAAATGCATCGTCTATGACTATTACTCCTGTTCCTGGATCCATTAGCTGTAGTCGGTGTTCTACACTTTCTAATTTAGATATGCCACGTGAAATTTCATCTAGATTAAGTCCGAGCACTTTTGCTAAAGCCGCTCCTGCTAATATATTTAAAATGTTGTGCTCACCTAATAGCTTTGTTTCACATTCGATTGTTCCAAGTCCATTTATGCATAATGTAAATTTAGATCCGGTGTTTCCTACTCTTATATCTGTTGCAAACACATCTGTATCTTCAATATTTTTTATTCCATACAGTATTTTTTCCTTAAAAGTTTTATTTGCAAGTTTTTTAACATATTCGTTGTCATAATTAAAAATTGCAACACCATCTGCAGGAAGTCTCTCAATAAGTTCATACTTAGTCCTCATTATATTATCAATAGACTTGAATGTTTCTAAGTGACATGGTCCTATGGAAGTTAAGATTCCTATTTTGGGATTTGTTAGTGCAGCAACCTCATCAATATCGCCTACCTTTGTAGCACCCAGCTCAGCAATGAAAACATCATGTTCATCAGTTAATTTATCATTTATTATTTTGCTGATACCCATAGGCGTATTGTAACTTTCAGGAGTGATTAATATATTAAATTTTTCTTTAATTATAGTTGCAGCTGCAAATTTCGTGCTTGTTTTACCGTAGCTTCCTGTAATTCCTACTGAAATTAATGCACCCTCCATGTTTTTTATTTTTGATGATGCTTTATCAAAAAAATTTTTATTTATGTTTTTCTCAATTGGTTTAGCAATGAAATTTGCCCCTAGTATATAATATGAGCTGAATAAATAAACTACTGCTAAAATTCCTGACCAAAGAGGAAAATATTTTACAATGTCCCCTGAAACCATGTTAACTAAGCCTACTACAATCGCAAAGTCAATCAATACTAAGAGTATTGCTATAAAAATAAGTCTTTTTGCTCTTTTAGTCATAACAAGAGGTTTCTTAGATTCATACTTAGTTTTATAGCTTAATATTAATAGTATTGAAGTAAATAAGGAGCTTACAATTGCATGTAGATTCAGGTTCTTCATTTCATCAGATGTAACAGTCAGCAAAAAAAATACAGAGTTGATTATCAATAATACAGTATAAATTCTATCATTTTGTGTAAACACTTTATCCTTATGAGTATTCATCCAATCTATATATTTCTCAGTTTTATAACCTTCAATTTGAAGCATATGCAGACTGTATTTAAGTTTATGAGCACACAGAATTAGCCAGCATGCCGTAAATAATGTAATTAGTGATTGCATTTCCCCACTCCTAATTATTGAATTCGTCTTTTAAAAATACTGTTATTACAGCTTTAAATTGTTCGTAACCATCTATATAAGAATAATGGCCTGCATCCTTCAATACTATCAAACCACTATCATGAATTTTTTCCTCCATAATTTTTCCCATATAAACAGGAGTATCCTGATCGTTTTCGCCCCATATCAACAATGAAGGCACCTTTATGTCCGGCAACAAGTTAAGTAAATTATCATTAATAACCTTTACCATGGTTTGACGCATGACACCCTGTGATTCTATATAATCAGTTGAACCATATTTTCTATAAAATCTCTCAAGTTTTTCTTCCTTATTTCCTGATGAAAAAAAGGTGTAAAATTTCTTTAATAATTTAAAAGTATATATCTTTATGTAATATTTTAGTTTTCTTTTTGGAATGATTCCTGCACTGTCTATTAAAACAAGTTTTTTCACAAAGTTATATTTGCTAGAAAGAATAATTGATATTCTACCACCATGTGAATGACCAAACAAAACAATACTTTTCAATTTCAATGCATCTACAAACTTCGTACTGCTTTCACCAAATCCAGGAAGATCTAATGTTATAACTCTGCACTTATTTTTTAAAATATTTGCAATTGGTATCATAGTCTGGATACTTCCACCCCAGCCATGAAGCAACAATACTGTATTTCCGTTTCCTTCATCTATATAGTTTAGACTTAATCCGTCAATATTAATGTGCATTGCTGAGCATCAATCCCTTCAATTATATTTTGCATATTAATAGAACGACCCAGTAGTGAGCTTATAATTATTCACCAATCATTCTCCAATCATCATTACTATTATATGCCAATAAACATAAAACTGCAACAAAAAAGACCCCTCATAATGAGAAGTCTTTTGATTATCTGATTAGAATAACTTTAACAGTATTCCGCCGTATTGTGCTATAACAGGTCCGAATACAAGAGAAACAACTGTCATTAATTTGATTAATATGTTTATTGAAGGTCCAGATGTATCTTTGAAAGGATCTCCTACTGTATCGCCAACAACTGCAGCTTTGTGTGCTGGGCTGCCTTTTCCACCGTGTGTTCCACCTTCGATATATTTCTTAGCATTATCCCAAGCTCCACCAGCGTTTGACATGAATATAGCCATTAATACACCTGTAACTAAAGCACCTGCTTGTAGTCCTCCAAGAGCTTCAGTTCCTAATAAGAAACCAACTATCAATGGAACAACAACTGCTAATAGACCTGGAACTACCATTTCTTTTAAAGCTGCTGCAGTAGAAATATCAACACATCTTCTGTAGTCTGGTTTTTGTTTTCCTTCCATTATACCAGGCATTTCTCTGAATTGTCTTCTAACTTCTTCAATCATTGAGAATGCAGCTTTACCAACAGCGCTCATTGTAATTGCTGAGAACAAGAATGGAAGCATACCGCCTATGAACAAACCTGCTATAACAGTTGGTTCTGTTAAGCTTATTGAAGTTATTCCTACAGCTTGAGTGTATGCTGCAAATAATGCAAGTGCTGTTAATGCTGCTGAACCGATTGCAAATCCCTTACCGATTGCTGCTGTTGTATTTCCAACTGAGTCCAATTTGTCAGTAATCTCTCTTACTGAATGAGGTAATTCACACATTTCAGCAATACCACCGGCATTGTCAGATATAGGACCGTAAGCATCAACTGCGACTGTCATACCAGTTGTTGACAACATACCAACAGCTGCAAGAGCTATTCCATACAAACCTTTTACTGCATCAATTCCGTTTGGAGTATAACCAGCAATCATATATGCTCCAATAATACCAATTGCCAATACGATTACAGGATAAGCTGTTGATCTCATACCAACAGATAACCCACTGATAATAGTTGTAGCCGCACCAGTTTCAGACTGATCAGCAATTTCTTTTACATATTTATAATCACCAGAAGTATAAATTTCTGTAATTTTTGCAATAATTAAACCAACAACAGAACCGAATACTATTGCCCAGAAAGGAAGTAAACTTCCAAGAATTGACTGGCTTAAGAAGAATGAAGCAGCCATAACAATCAAGGAGCTTGCATATGTACCCATATTTAAAGCTTTTTGAGGATTTGAACCTTCTTTTCCTCTAACAAACATTGTACCGATAATAGAAGCTATAATTCCTACTGCAGAAACTAATAATGCAAATAAAACTCCACTATCACCTTCATATGCAATAACTCCTAAAGTAATTGCTGAAACAATAGAGCCAACATATGATTCAAATAAGTCAGCGCCCATACCAGCAACGTCACCAACGTTGTCTCCTACGTTATCTGCTATAACAGCTGGGTTTCTTGGGTCGTCTTCTGGTATACCAGATTCAACTTTACCAACAAGGTCTGCACCAACGTCTGCTGCTTTAGTATAAATACCACCGCCAACACGTGCAAATAATGCAATTGAAGAAGCTCCAAGTGAGAATCCTGTGATAACATTAGCATCTTTAAATACCATCCAGAAAACACCAGTTCCTATGAGCCCTAAACCAACAACAGTCATACCCATAACTGATCCACCAGAGAATGCTATATCTAATGCTTTATTCATTCCTGATTGCATAGCAGCATTAGTTGTTCTTACGTTTGCTTTTGTAGCAACAGTCATTCCGAAATAACCTGCAAGTACTGAGCAAGCTGCACCTGCTGCAAATGCCAGTGCTGTTGGCCAGTTAATTGCAAATCCTAAAACAAAGAACATTATAATTGCGAAAATTCCTACTGATTTGTATTCTCTAGCAAGGAATGCCATTGCACCTTCATGGATGTATGATGCAATTTCCTTCATTCTGTCGTTGCCCGGATCAGCTTTGCTGATAATTGAAGCTTTGTAAAAAGCAAACAACAGCGCTAAAACTCCCACTATAGGAGCTATCATTATAGTACCCATTAATCATTTCCTCCGTAGTTCAAAAATTTAAATTTATAAGCGACAGCATATGCCAGACACTTAAACACATTAAAATATATTCTAAATTCATATAGAATATAGAATATTATAAAAACATTATTACCAATTAATTACAAATTATTAAATAATTACAATTTTATTGAATAGCAACTAAAATTAGTGAAGCTATCAAGAAAACAATTGCTGATACAGCTGTAGCTTTTTCAAGCTTGCCTTCATAACTTCTACCTTTATTCTTACCCCAGATAGTTTCTGCTCCGCCTGCTATCTCGCCTGACATTCCAGCTTGTTTGCCTGATTGAAGCAAAATACTTGCAATAAGAAATAAACTTGCAATTATTAAAAATACTCTAACTACTGTTTCCATTATAACACCTCCTGTGACTGTCTTATCTGAATAACATTAGAATTATAACATTAAAATAGTAAGTAATCAACAAATATTTTAACAATAGCTGAACAATTGTTATATAACGACTAGTTCGAATAACAACTGTTCAACTACTATTGACATATCATTCACTCATAATATATCTATCGTTTAATATTATAGAACACTTCCATACCGGTATATTGAGCAGTTCCACCTAGTATATCTTCCAACCTTAATAGTTGGTTGTACTTAGCCACTCGATCAATTCTTGATGGAGCGCCTGTTTTTATTTGTCCTGCATTTACTGCAATAACCAAATCAGAAATAGTAGTGTCATCTGTTTCACCTGAACGATGCGATACGACAGCTGTGTATCCTGCTCTTTTAGCCATTTCAATAGAATCTAACGTTTCAGTTATTGTTCCAATTTGATTTAATTTTATTAATATTGAATTAGCAACTTTAAGCTCAATACCTTTTTTTAGTCTTTCAGTATTTGTAACAAATAAGTCATCTCCAACAAGCTGAACTCTTTCTCCAAGCTTTTCAGTTAGCATTTTCCAGCCTTCCCAATCTTCTTCATTCATTCCGTCTTCTATAGAGATAATTGGATATTTATTTACTAAATCAACATAGAAGTCAACCATTTCTGATTGAGTAAACTTTCTCCCCTCGCCATCCCATGTATAAACCTTAGTTTCAGGATCGAACAAATCTGTAGCTGCAACGTCTAGTGCAAGCATTATATCCTTACCTGGTACGTAACCTGCTTTTTCTATAGCTTCAACAATTGTAGTCAATGCTTCTTCGTTAGATGATAAGTTTGGAGCAAATCCTCCTTCATCTCCTACAGCTGTATTTAATCCCTTGGATTTTAACACACTTTTCAAACTATGAAATACCTCGGTTCCCATTCTCAAGGCTTCCTTAAAGCAACAAGCACCAACAGGCATAACCATGAATTCCTGAATGTCTACATTGTTATCAGCATGTTGACCGCCGTTTAATATATTCATCATAGGAACAGGAAGAACTTTGCCGTTCACTCCTCCTAGGTATTGATATAATGTTAATCCTAATGTATCTGCTGCGGCTTTTGCTACTGCTATTGAAACACCTAGAATCGCATTTGCTCCCAACTTTCCCTTGTTATGAGTTCCATCAAGCTCAATTAAGAAATTGTCAATTGAAACTTGATCTAAAGAATCTCTTCCTATTAATTCTGGAGCTATTATATTGTTAACATTATCAACCGCATTTTGAACGCCTTTTCCTAAATATCTTGACTTATCACCATCTCTAAGTTCAACAGCTTCAAAAGCTCCAGTAGAAGCTCCTGATGGAACTCCTGCTCTTCCATATCCGCCGCTTTCTGTTCTAACTTCAACTTCAATTGTTGGATTTCCTCTTGAATCCAGAATTTCTCTTGCATAAACATCTGATATAATAGTCATTTTATATCCTCCATTATTTGTTATTATGTACTATCAAACTTTGTCCTGTCATTTCAACAGGTTGTTCCAAACCCATAAGCTCAAGCATAGTCGGAGCTATGTCTGCTAAAATTCCTTCTCTTAATTTATAGTGTTTAGGACTTTTAACAACGATAAACGGAACCTTATTTGTTGAATGGGCTGTCAACTTTGAAAGATTTGTGGGATCAAGCATTTCTTCACAGTTTCCATGGTCAGCTGTAATTAATGCAGTTCCATCAGCCCTTATTATTATGTTCACTATTTCTCCAAGACATTTGTCAACTGCTTCGACTGCTTTTATTGCTGCTTCAATGTCCCCGGTATGACCAACCATGTCAGGATTAGCAAAGTTAATAATCATAACCTGGTACATGTCTTTTTCCAATTCTTCAATAATCATATTTTTAAGCTCGAAAGCGCTCATTTCAGGTTTTAAATCATATGTTGGAACATCAGGAGAAGGAATAAGTATTCTTACCTCATGCTTAAATGGTTCTTCAATTTCCCCATTAAAGAAATATGTTACATGAGCATATTTTTCTGTTTCTGCAGCTCTCAGCTGTTTGTAACCCTTGCTACTTAAGTATTCTCCTAGAGTGTTCTTTACAAAATGAGGTTTAAAGGCTATTTCCACATTTTCAATAGTTTTATCATATAATGTCAAGCAAACAAACTTTACGTTAACCTTTTTTCTGTTAAAGTTATTAAATTCTTCATCTACCAAAGCTCTTGTTATTTCTCTTGCTCTATCAGGTCTGAAATTATAAAAAATCACAGCATCATTATCTTTAATTGTTGCAACATTTCCATCTTCATTTTCTATCAGTAATGGTTTTATAAATTCATCAGTTACACCATTTATATAAGACATTTTAACTGCTTCAAGTGGATCCTTGAATTTTTCACCACTACCTTTGACTAAAGCATTATATGCTAATTCCACTCTGTCCCACTGCTTATTTCTGTCCATTGCATAGTATCTTCCCATTATCGACGCAATATGTCCAATGCCTATGATTTTAATTTTTTTCTTTAGTTCATTTATAAATTTGGGGCTACTGGTTGGACTTACATCTCGTCCGTCTGTTATACAATGAATTTCAACATCCTTTACATCATTCTTCTTTGCGAGTTCCATTAAACTATATAAATGAGTATTGTGGCTGTGAACCCCTCCATTAGATAAAAGTCCTATGAAATGTAATGTAGAATTGTTTTGCTTTACAAATTCAAAAGCAGATTTAATAGCTTCATTGTTATCAATCTCGCCTTCTTCAATAGCTTTTGTAATTCTTGTAAAATCCTGATAAACAATTCTTCCTGCTCCAATATTTAAATGACCAACTTCAGAATTTCCCATCTGCCCTTTTGGAAGGCCAACATCATAGCCGCTTGCAGATAAGACAGTATTGGGATATTTTCTCATAAGCAAATCAAAGTTTGGGGTTTTAGCCCTTTTAATTGCATTACCTTCATAGTCGTTTCCTAAGCCCCAACCATCAAGAATGATCAATGCTGTTACTTTATTCATATTCGACCACCTTACTTAGCATAATTAATTATTTTTAAAAATTCATCTGCTTTTAAGCTTGCTCCACCAACTAATGCACCGTCAATGTCTGTTTGACTCAATAAATCATTTGCGTTGTCACCTTTTACACTACCGCCGTATTGAATAATTATTTTCTCAGCCAAGACATTATCA
>JAQSYS010000119.1 GCA_029256005.1 Sedimentibacter sp. | reverse complement strand
GGCTTTTACACCAGATATGGTTATTCATAACGGTACTACTCAGACAACTGAAAGAACTGTTAATCCAAATTCTGAATATTTAAAACAAATAAAAGATCACTTAAGAACATTCGAAGAAGTAGTAAATTATTTGCCAAATCAGACTTATATAGGAAGCGTTACACCAGATGAACTTTCTAAATACGAGCAGCCATGGAATAACGTAAAACTTGAGGGAGCTTCAAGATTTGGAAAACTTGGCGAAATAATGCCTCAAGATGAATTCATTGTACTAATGCAGATGTGCGATGTATTTGACCTTGTAAAGATAGAGAACAAATTTTTGTCTGAAACAAAAGCAAAATTAGAAAAACATCCTTTGTTTGATGAAAGTTTATTATCAAGAATAAAACAAGGCGAAGAAGCAGAATTAATTAAGAAATATGTTGAAGAAGAACACTCAGAGCCATTATATAACAATGGTGAATTAATTGGATGTATAAAGAGAGCTCATGATCTTGATGTTAACTTAAGCGCACATATAATGCATGAAAATCTTGTTTCAAAAGCATCTAATGTTCTCGCTTTACTAAATCTTATAGCAAAAAATAATATAAACAAAGAAGATATAGAATACGTTATTGATTGTAGCGAAGAAGCATGTGGAGATATGAACCAAAGAGGCGGCGGAAACTTTGCAAAAGCATGTGCTGAGGTTGCAGGCTTTGTGAATGCTACAGGATCAGATACAAGAGGATTCTGTGCAGCACCTACTCATGCTTTAATTGAAGCTGCTGCATTAGTTAAGGCAGGAGTATATAAAAATGTCGTTGTATCAGCAGGCGGAGCTTCAGCAAAGCTTGGAATGAATGGAAAAGACCATGTTAAAAAGGGTCTTCCGATATTAGAAGACGTGTTAGGTGGCTTTGCTGTATTAGTAGGCGAAAATGATGGAGTGAGCCCAGAAATAAATCTTGACTTAGTTGGAAGACACACTGTTGGTACAGGTTCTTCACCTCAGGCTGTAATAACTTCATTAGTATCATCATTGGACAATGCTGGTATGAAAATTTCAGATATAGATAAATATTCTGTTGAAATGCAAAATCCAGATATTACAAAACCTGCAGGAGCAGGAGATGTTCCATTAGCTAATTATAAGATGATAGGTGCATTAGCTGTTAAACGTGGTGATATTGATAAGAAGGATTTAACTGCCTTTACTGAAGAACATGGTATGGTTGGATGGGCACCTACACAAGGACATATTCCTTCTGGAGTTCCTTTTATAGGATTCTGCAGACAAGATATAATGGATGGAAAAATTAAGAATGCCATGATAGTTGGTAAAGGAAGCTTATTCCTTGGAAGAATGACAAACTTGTTTGATGGAGTATCCTTTGTTATTGAAGCTAATAAGGGAAAACAAGAACCACAATCTACTATATCAGAAGAAAAAATAAAAGGACTAATCGCAGAAGCTCTAAAGAAATTTGCTTCAAATCTAATGGCTGAATAGGAGGACATATGTCTGAAAAACAAGTAAATCAAATAATAGGCAAGGTATTCAACCAATTAGCCGACACTTTAATCAGCGGTGAATATGGTCAAAAGCCGAGAATAGCTGTTACAGCCATGGGAAGTGAACACGGAGAAGATAATATATTCCAAGCTGCAGCTGCAGCTGCAAAAAGCGGAATAGACGCTACAGTTATAGGAACAAAAAGCTTTGAAGGTGTTAAGACGGCTTTCGTTCAATCAGAAGATGAAGCACATAAAACCATGGAATCGTTGCTTAATTCTAAGGAAGTTGATGCTGCTGTTACAATGCATTTCCCTTTCCCAATAGGTGTTTCAACTGTTGGAAGAATAGTTACACCAGGAAAAGGCAGAGAAATGTTCATTGCTACAACTACTGGAACATCATCTACTGATAAAGTAGAGGGTATGGTGAAAAATGCAATTTATGGTATTATAACTGCAAAAGCATGCGGTATTAAAAACCCAACAGTTGGAATTTTGAATGTAGATGGGGCAAGACAAACTGAAATTGCATTAACAAAACTAAAAAACCAAGGCTATGACATAAACTTTACTGCATCAATGAGGGCAGACGGCGGAGCTGTTATGAGAGGAAATGATTTATTGATGGGTTCTGCAGATGTTATGGTTATGGATTCATTGACCGGCAATTTGATGATAAAAATATTTTCTTCGTATACAACAGGTGGTAATTATGAATCTCTTGGCTATGGATATGGCCCTGGAATTGGTGAAGGCTTTGAGAAACTAATCTTAATAATTTCAAGAGCGTCAGGAGCCCCACTAGTAAAAGGAGCAATAGAGTTTGCTGCTGAGCTAGTTAAAGGAAAATGTCTTGAAATAGCAAAACAGGAATTTGAAAAAGCTCATAAAGCAGGGTTAACTGAAATATTAAATTCTCTTAAAGCTTCTAAGAAACCTCAGGAAGCTGAAGAAGAAATAAAAGCTCCTGCAAAACAGGTTGTTACCTCTCAAATTTCTGGAGTTGAAATAATGGATTTAGAAGATGCAGTAAAACTTCTATGGAAAAACGGTGTATATGCTGAAAGTGGTATGGGTTGCACAGGACCAATTATATTAGTA
Source organism: Sedimentibacter sp. (assembly GCA_029256005.1). Classification (GTDB taxonomy): domain Bacteria; phylum Bacillota; class Clostridia; order Tissierellales; family Sedimentibacteraceae; genus Sedimentibacter. The sequence continues at coordinate 3,373 of JAQSYS010000119.1, read as the reverse complement.
AATGATGCAAACACAGATGGTGCAATAAAAATACTTGCTGATAATGAATACATTGCAAAAGAGAAATGTGACTGCTAAAGTTGAGTAATTGACATTTGTTAATATTGGATTCTCCATTTAAAATGGAGAATTTTTTTTGTTTCTGAAATATACATTAAAATAAGTTTAGCAAATTTAGCTATTATTTGATATAATAATAAATTGAGAGTATAAAAAATTAATTGGGCATAATATATATTAAATTATATAAATTCATTTAACAATGTTATTAATATAATAATTATTGAAATTATAATAAAACTTGATATAATATATATTAGCGAGGAGTGATATTATGAAAATGGGTTTTGAATTAAACCTGTCCCAAACTCAAAAGCTTATAATGACGCCTGAATTAAGACAAGCTATTCAAATTCTGCAATTTAACAATGTAGAATTGATGGAGTTTATATACAAACAATTAGAGGTAAATCCTTTTCTTGAATCTGTAGATAATAAAAATCAGGAAATCGGTGCCAATGAAGATGCTGAACCGGAAAATAACTTTGAAAAAAGTGACAGCCGTGAAGAAATTGACTGGAAAGAAATTACCGAGAAATATGATGACTTAAGCTATAAAGCATATGAGAAAAATGTTGATTCAGATGAAAAACAATCTTTTGAAAGCTATACATCCAAGAAAATGTCATTAAAAGATCACCTGATGGTCCAGCTTGGTGTTTCTGTGATTACAAACAAGGAAAAAAGAATCGGCGAATTTATAATTGAATCTCTTGACAACAAAGGATATCTGGGATGTTCCTTGCAAGATATTAGTCTATTAATTAATGAAGATGTTATTGAAGTTGAAAGGGTTTTAAGATTAGTTCAGACGTTTGATCCTATTGGGGTTGCTGCTAGAAGTTTAAGCGAATGCCTCATGATACAACTAAAGGAAAAGGGCATACAGGATAAAAATGCATATATAATTGCTGAACATTATTTAGAAGACATAGCAACAAATAAAATTCAAAAAATAGCAAAGGAATTAAAAATAAGCATTTCAAGAGTTCAAAGTATCTGTGATATTATAAAAATGCTTGAACCAAAGCCATCTAGAGGATTTATTGTTGATTCAGACAATATAAGATATATTGTTCCTGATGTAACAATTGAGAATATAAATGGCGAATATATAATAATTGTGAATGACAATAGTTTACCAACCCTTACTATAAGCAATTATTATAAGAGTATGATAAATAACTTGGATGATAAGGAAGCAAATAAATTTCTTTCAGATAAATTAAATTCTTCAATGTGGCTGATTAAGAGCATTGAGCAAAGAAGAATGACATTGTACAAGGTGACAGAATCAATATTGAAATTCCAGAGAAAGTTTTTTGATGAAGGAAAGACAGCGTTAAAACCTTTGGTTTTAAAAGATGTTGCAGATGATATAGGCGTTCATGAATCAACTGTAAGTAGGGCTACTAATGGTAAGTACGTTCAAACACCAAGAGGATTATTTGAACTAAAATATTTCTTTGCAAGCAGCATAAATGAAACTGATGGTGACGGAATATCGTCAACAAGTGTAAAAACGCATATACAAAAGTTAATTAATGAAGAGAACACTCAAAAACCGTTAAGTGATCAGAAGATTGCTGAATTGCTCGGCGAAGAAGGTATTAACATATCAAGAAGAACTGTTGCAAAATACAGAGATGAAATGAGAATTTCATCATCTTCAATGAGAAGAAGATATTAGTTGTAGATGATTAGTTTTGAACAGTAGTTAGAAGATGGAATGGCCACCCTATGTCATTCCTTTTTTTATGAAATAATAATAACAACAAAAGTAATTATATTTTAATCTGTACATTCAATATTTAGTGTGATATAATTTCAATCATAGAGGCATATAGTATAACACATATCTAAATTACCATTTCTTATTAAAATCTAATATTTAATTTCCAAAAAAACAAAAAAGAGTATTGCATAATAAAATATATATGTTAAAATAAAGACAGGGACGCAAATTGTACAGATGGGACACTTATAATCCCGGAGGTTTTATGGACATTAATAAAATACTTGAAATACAAAATAAAATAGTTCCTGAAACTGTTGATTTATTAATTAAAAGGTATGAAATATTAAAGATTATCAGTTCAGTTCAACCAATTGGCAGAAGAAATTTATCTTCAAAACTTGGAACGACTGAAAGGACAATGCGTACTGAAATTGATAAATTAAAGGAAATGAATTTGATTGACATACAGAATTCAGGTGTATACTTAACAGAAGCAGGATTAAGCATGCTCTCACAAGTTCATGATACATTTTATTACATAAAAAATTTATCTGAAATTGAATTAAAACTCATGGAAAAACTAAAACTAAAAAGAGTTGCAGTTGTTTCAGGAGATTCTGAAAAGGATAATTTTACATTTAATGATTTAGGAAGAAAAGCTGCTGAAATAGTTTTGGACCTTATAAAAAATGATACAATCATTGGCATATCTGGTGGCACTACTATGGCTTGTGTAGTAAATCAAATGAAAAGAAAAAAGAGTATTAAGAATCTTTTAGTGTTACCTGCTAGAGGAGGCTTAAGCGAAGAGCTGGAAATTCAAGCAAACACATTAGCTGCAAATTTAGCAGAAAAGCTGGATGCACAATATAAGTTATTGCATATTCCAGATAATTTGGATGAAAAAGAGTTGAGTGTATTAAAAAACAATAAATTAATAAATGATGTTCTTGATGATATTCAAAAAATCAACTTATTAGTGTTTGGACTTGGAAATGCGATGGATATGGCAATCAGAAGAAAATCAGATAAGAATGTATTTAATAAGATTGAATCTGAACAATTAACTGCAGAGGCTTTTGGTTATTTTTTTGATAGAGACGGAAATGTAAAAATGCAGATTAATTCTGTGGGCATAACGCTAGAAAATTTCAAAGTAATTAAAACTGCAGTAGGAGTTGCTGCTGGTAGTTCAAAAGCTGAAGCAATTTATGCGATATCCAAATTTAATAATAATTTTATTCTTGTTACAGATGAAGCTGCCGCTAAAAGAATTTTAGAATTATAATGAGGCAATGCTTCATTAATATAAATTTTATAATATTAAACATTATGTTTATAATAGGAGGATTTTATGGTTAGAGTAGCAATTAACGGTTTTGGAAGAATAGGAAGATTAGCATTAAGATTAATGTCACTAGACAGCGAATTTAAAGTTGTAGCAATTAATACTAATTCAGATGCTGAAACATTGGCTTATTTATTGAAATATGACACTGCACATGGTAATTTTATGACAGATAAAGTTACATACAATGAAAAAAGCTTAATTGTAAATGGAAATGAAATTCAAAC
>JAQSYS010000118.1 GCA_029256005.1 Sedimentibacter sp. | reverse complement strand
GTCCCCATTGCTACAGAATCAAAACCCATTTTAAAATTCTTTATTGCATTTTCTAAGTCATTAGCAAATATCATTGACGGTTTATTGGCATTTTTACAAGCTTTCAATATTCGTGATAATGCTTCTGAAAATTCGGTTGTATTGAATTGTCCCGGCTTACCCAATGCTATTGACAAATCAAACGGTCCAACAAATATTCCATCAACACCTTCTATTGACATAATTTCTTCAATGTTCTCCAGGCACCCTAATGTTTCGCATTGAGGTATTATCATGGTTTCAGTGTTGCACTTATTAAAGTATTCACTGAGCGGAGATGTAAATTCTTGATATCCGTATCCTGCTGCTCTGCCATAGAAAAATCCTCTTTCACCTATTGGAGTATACTTGCCCCATTTAACAAGATTTTTAACCTGTTCAACCGTTTCTACACATGGTACAATTAAACCCTCAGCGCCTATATCCAACATTTTCAAAACTGATGGTCTTGTAATATCTTTAATTCTAACAAATGGAGTTAACTTGCTTAACTTAGCCGTTCTTATAAATTCCATAGCACTTTCTTCTGCAAACGGACCATGTTCAGTATCAATTATTATATAATCTAATCCGCTATAACCTAATGCTTCTACTGCATTAGCTGTTCCAAGTTCAAAAAATGTTCCTATTGTCTTTTCTTTATTTAACATTTTTATTCTAGTATAATTAGTCATAGAGCACTCCTTTACTTAAATCTAAATTTTCATATTATTATTTACAACATTATACCATAAATTCTAAATTATAGTCATACCATTTATATTAAAAAAGCTGAAAGATATTATTCTGGATGCAAAATATAAAGGGGTTAGTAAAAAACGACGCACTCGTGTTGAATGCGTCGTTTCTGGAAATTGTCGTTCTTATTGCACATTTGGAATTAGTCTAATAATTTTATCTCCTCCACTCAACATACTTCCTCTTCCATCCATGTTGCTGGTTGAAATATAAATTGATCCATCCTTTGCCTGAATAATGTCTCGCAAGCGTCCATATTGATTCTTAAGCTGCTCATTTGTATTTAAAATTCTTCTTCCATTGCCATTTAATTCAGCTTTCAGCAACTGTTCACCTCTTAAACAAGCAGCAACTAAACTTCCCTGCCATGGTCCATCATTTGCAAATGCTAAACCTGATGGAGCCCATGTTTCTTCACCGCTTTGAATAATAGGTATTTCTGCATTAATTTCGTTAGAAGACTCATTTCCTTGAACTAGTGGCCAGCCGTAATTAGCACCTGGCAATATTAAGTTTATCTCATCGTGAGCACTGGAGCCATGATCTGTAGCGTATAAAATATTATTAGAGTTCCATGCCAATCCTTGAGGATTTCTAAGACCTATGCAATAAATCGGTGAGTTAGGATATGGATTATCTTCTGGAATACTTCCATCTAATTCTATCCTGAGGAGTTTTCCAGCCAGGCTGTTTACATCCTGAGACAACAATGAATTTCCTGCATCTCCTGTTGTAATATACAATTTATTGTCATGACCTATTTTTATTCTTCCACCATTATGAATTCGCCCTCCAGGAATTCTATCAAGTAAAGTAGTATCAACTCTGGCACTTAAATTATTAACTACGAGTCTTATAACCCTGTTATACAGTTGATCACTTTCCTCATACGTATGCATGACATACATATAATGATTCTCTGAAAAATTCAGGTCTAATACAAGCCCCATCAATCCTCCTTCTCCAGTGCTTACAAATGGAGAATGTAGTCTGATTAGTGGCTGTAAAAGAAGTCTTCCATTTTCTATGATTCTGATAGAACCTGTTCTTTCTGTTACATAAATAGTTCCGGAATCACTTATGTCTAAAGCCCAAGGAACATCTAAATTTTCAGCGATTATTTCTATATCATATGGAAATTGATTGACTGATATTTTTTTAATACCAAATAGAATTTTATTTATTAATCCTTTCATACAACCCTCCAAACCTAATTGTATTATTAATTTATTCGTGTTGTATGTTTTTGTACGCAAATATCGAGTTAACAGTACAAATTTCATCAAAAAAAGTTAACTGAATTAACAGTTAACTTGAGTGTTACAGTTATACCTAATTTTCTTGATTAATGGAATATATTCGACTAAATCACCATACTTTTTAGTTCTGCAATAAACCTCTCGCCTTTTTCACCATCATGATAATCAGTTGGAACGTCAATTAAGTTTAGCTTGATATCTTCATATCTTAAGATATTTATGAGTTCTTCCATCAATATCCCCTTATCACCATTGATGCTACATGTAGGGCTTTCATTTATGCCTATGATTCCTAAAACTTCATATCCATTACTTATGTACTCTTTTATTATATTTACTGTGTCAACTGCAATTCTTTTATTTATATTTCTGAATCCTTCTGTATCGTATTGTTCCTTTGTCATAGGTTCTCTTTTCAAACCTAAAAATCTGTATTCAGGACATGGGAGCTGATGAATTCCTATATCATTGTTAATCAATTCCATCACTATGTCTTTATACGCACCTTTGGCTCTTGCTAAGGGTTGAACTACTGTGTTTTGATTTAATATACAATGGGATACCAGAATGATGCGCTTGCTTCTTTCCATTAATTAGATCCTTGAGTGTATTTCACAGGCAGCTTACTTATTAATAACGATACTAATACACAGCTTGCGATTTTATCAACGATATTACTTGTAATTCTTGGGATGAAGGCTGAAGTAAATATTGATTGTCCTGATTTAACCAGCCATGTAAAAAATACATCATTGATATCCCCTGTAATACCGCCATATACATATGTTGCAATAGGAGTTCCTATAAGAGGAGCAACCACTGACAATATAACCCCTGTAATGATTGATGTTACTAGATTGAATTTCCACTTTCTTGCAATTAAACCTACTATAATACCTACTGCAATATTAACCAGTGCAAATGGAATGTTCTTTGGGTTTGTCAAAATACCCTGAATTAAATTTGTTAATCCTCCGACTGCAGCTCCATAAAATGGTCCAAACAATGCAGCAGAGAAAATTGTTCCCACTGTATCTAGAAACAACAACGGTATATTCAATAACCCGACTACTGTTCCCAATACTATATTTATTGCTATTGCTAATGCTGAAAAAACTAATTTAAAATTTGAATTTTTGCTGTTCATAACTCTCTCCTTGTTTTTTATAATAATGCCAAATTGAGGATATCATGAGAGCTGAACTCAAGTCAATTTCATGTTTTTCATACATTTACGCTTAATTATGAAAATAAGTTATAATATAAAATATCAAAATTGCTTGGACTACTTTTCGATTCTTTCTATTGCAGCGACAGCTTCTATTTCAACCAATTGATTTTCATAACCCAACACAGTGACGCCTGTCAAAGTACTTGGTACATCGTGTTCACCAAACTCTTCACTTATTGCATTCCACACTTCTACTAAATCTCCTCTATCCTGAGATGCAACTAAAATTCTTGTGTATGCAACATCTGTTATAGAAGCTCCTGATTCTTTTAATGCTTGTTTTAAGTTTTCAACACATAATTTTGCTTGTCCTGCAAAATCATTAATTAAACTCACTTCTCCATCGCTATTGATGGGGCATGCACCGGCTAAATACAGTATATCCATCCCTTCCGGCACCTTGCTTGCATATGCATAGCTTACTTTTGCTAAATTTTCAGACCTTATTAACGATATTTTTTTAGACATTTTTATCCCCTCTTATCTCTATGTATATAGCACTCTTCTTTTATCGGACATTATCCAAATATAGGCTATCTATTAAATCCAACCCTGCCTTGGTCTTGAAATACTTTTCTTTCACCATTTCTATCTTTACTCTTTCATAATTGCCTTCATAGATATTTACCAGAAAATCTGCTTCAACAAGTATTTGAAAATCAATTTCATCAATTTTATCATATGTATGGTGATTGCCTATTATATAGTATATTCTTTCAAGAACCTTTTCAGGCAAATTATATTTTTCTAATATAGATGCGGCAACTTTTGGCCCTATCATCTCTTGATATTTTGCTGCGCTTGAATTATATAATCTTTCACTGTCAGGTATCCCTATATCATGCAATATTGCAGTAAGTTCTAAAGTTTCCTGTTCTTTTATATCTTCCAACTCACCTATACATTTCGCAAAACCATACACCTTCAAAGCATGATTAATTCGATTAACATCACTGTTATAATATTCAATCATATCCTTAGTAACTTTACTCGCTATTTTCATTTAATCTCCTCATAGTTATCTTATACTTGTCCGTATTTCAACTGACTGTTTTAAACCAATAATAACTTAAATATTAATTTCTCGCTATAGCTCTACCATTATTGGTTCGTGATTTGTTAATGGAAGAAATACATTCATTATATCTGATGTTTTGATTTTTAATGTGGATGTATTAATGCATGGATGGCATCCGAAATATTCATTCTCTAATACATCCTTGTCTATTACTAACTGAACGTTATTGTCCTTATCATGCATTAAACCAAATATACTCAGTGAACCCGGTGTTATATTCAGAAATTGTTCCATATACGCTCCGTCTGCAAAGGACAGCCTCGCACTGTTTATTTGTTGAGATAAATTTTTCGTCAGAAATTTTTTATCTCCGGGCATGATTAGCATATAAAACTTTGTTTTTTGTGTATTGCAAAGCAAAAGGTTTTTGCTCACCTTTACATCAAGCACCTTTTCTACTAGTTGCAAATCCTCCATAGTCATTGCTTCTTCATGATCTATACCTGTAAATGGTATATCAAGTTTTTGCAATACATCATATGAATCTAGTTCCACTTGAATTCTGTCATTGTCAGGTTTTGAATTGAATATGTTTTTGTTTATTTTCATATTATCCATGGTACTCCTTAAACTTATTGATTCACCCATATTATTCTTGTTCTATTTTATTATGAACAAATCCTTAGTTTTTAAACCATTCTTTTTAGCTGCTTGACGCCAGCCCATTTCACCACCGATTTTATATACTATCCTTGGAATGCCGGGTGAAGTATATATCTCATTTGATGATTTGCATAAAAGAATGTTGTTTGCTAAAGCAGTTAATGTAGTATGGACACTTTTCATTGGTCCTTGGCTGTCTGTTGATTTATCAATCATTGACATCATACCTCCGCCGCCAATGCCAATTCCTTGCCCCCACTTAACATTTGCTTTTTCAGCCCAATTTTTCATCATTTCTATGGCTATAGAAGCTTGCTTTCCTTCATAAAACCCAGCATTAACAATAGCATAAACATATATTTCATTGTTTTTATCAGAACTTAAATATTTTTCCATTTGATATAAACATCTTAATAAATGAGAAGGAATTCCATCAACATATAGAGGAAAGGCAAACACAATTACATTACATTTTGATATCTGCTCTAAATCATTACTGCTTATTTCTGTTGTTCTAAGTATGTACTCTTCAATAGCATTTTTTTCTTGAAGTTTTGAGCTTAATAATTTAAGTAAATTTCCTGACGAACTATTTTTATGTTTTGGACTTCCGTTTATTAAAGCTATCTTCATAATATAACTCCTTCCAATTCTTTGATAGAGTTAATGTCAGAAACGAATTTTATATTCTTGATACTGCTTATAAGGTTTAATTCATTTGCCTTTACTAATTTTTCTGCTGTTGCTTTTTCATTTTCAGTTATATTTTCACCATAAAAATATACACTCATTTTAAAATGGTTTTCATATCTCTGTCTGTGATGCAATTCGTTATTTCTCACTTCAAAATACGGATGTATGTACGAAATACTCCTATCCATTACATTTTTAACGAAAGGACTATATCCTCCATAAAAGCACTTGCTTATAATAATCAATTCCTCGCATTTTGAAACATTTTCACCCATATTGCTATAATCATCAGCAATAACGCATTCACCAGGCTTCTTTATCCAGCAACCAAAGCACCCTATGCAATTATGAATTGTGTTATTATCATCAATAACCATTATATCCCCATTAATGTCGCCAAATAGATTATTA